>CAYRLT010000595.1:0-7315 GCA_964425095.1 uncultured Luteolibacter sp. | reverse complement strand
GTGCCTTCCACGCGACCACGGGGCGTAGTAGAGGACAAAGGTGACTGCAAGGAGGATCAGGAATTCCCAGGAGTTGAAGAGCATGAGATTATGGTGAGCTATTGAAACGCTTGTTCGTCTTTAATTAGATACTGATCACTACACATGGCCGATGAATAATCTTACTGCATTATAGACCAAGCAGAACGCGAATGGATGGGGTCAATGTACGGATCGGCCAGATCCAGCCTGCATTGCGTCTATTGAATTCCATCCACTCTCTTAACGGCAGCCCCTTTGGGCTGTGCAGTTGCTTCCACCGTTCGACTCTGGGTAGCGAGCGATCCCTCCACGAGCCAGAAATGGGATTGCGCTTGCATTCGCCGAGAAAGTTGGCGCTTTGTACTATCTTGATGCCGCTTCGGGTTGCGGTGAATCCGTAATCAAAATCTCCCATTCCGTGGGTGTAGGCATCATGGAAGACACCGAGTTCTGAATAGACCTTCCGCGGGACAAGAACGGCATTCGCATTCAATGTATCACATACTTCAGGCCTGCCCGTTGGTGGCAGCATCCCGGATTTCCCACGAATGCCGCCATAGCTTGCTTCTCCGGTCTCGGGATCGCGAATCGCTGCGACCGCGATGATCCGGCTTTCTGGTGTGCCCGCGGTTTCCAGCAAGGCCCGCAACGCCTCAGGCAACAGCAGCGTGTCGTCATTAAGCAAAAAGTAGTGATCCGGGTCGGAAGCGGCGGCCTCTCTCCATGCTTTTCGCATGCCGCCGCACCAATAGAGCGACCCATTGCCGATCAGTATCTTGGTGGTGGGAAACTCTGCGACAACCGCTTCCGCCGTTCCGTCCTTTGAGCCGTCGTCCAACAGCACAACATCAATCATTACTCCATCGGGTAACAACTGTGCGTGCAGCCGTCGTAGGCATTCGAGAGTCTTTTCCCTGCGGTTGAAACAGGTGAGCAATGTTGAGATTCTCATAATTTTTTCAAAAGATCTACCTATAGGCGTCAGCGACCTGCCTTACTTTGGTTTCCCAAGAAAGATGCTGTGCGCGATGGCAGGCACCCTTAGACAATTTGGCGAGCAGATCCGGTTCGCTCCATAAGCGAAGGATGGCATCACGAAATCCGGCAACGCTTGTTTTGGGGTCGCGCATCGGAACCTTGAGGCCGGAGTTTTCATCCACTGCGACTCCCATCCCGCATGCATCATGGCAGATCACCGGCATGCCGACGGCCATCGCTTCCAAGACGACGTGTGGAGTTCCTTCTTTGACGGAGCTATGAACGAGCGCGTGTCCGGCAGCCATCAGGCCTTGAGCCTTTGCATGCGGCACGCGGCCGTGCCAGTGGATTTTGGAAGCGAGTCCTTTGGCTGTCGCATCGCGCTGCCAGCGTTCTCGCTCCGGACCGTCGCCGATCACATCGAGCTGCCAGGACATATCTTGGGGAAGCCCCGCCAAGGCATCGATGATGAAATTCATTGATTTACGAGCTTCGCAAATCCCGCACCAGATAAGGCAGAGTGGTTCGGATGCGTCGCGGTGCTTGATACGGGCTTCCGGTGAAGGCGTGGCACCGGTCTCGATCATCAGATCCGCTTTCAGCCCCCAGACATCTTCGACCATCTGGCGATCTTCTTCGGTCACAGCCCAGATTTTGGTTGCCGCTTTTGCAGCCGTGCGGCTGCGGCTTGGAAGACGCATTTGGATCCAGTTCAAAACATTGCGCACGCTGTGTTGATAGCGTCCGCGCCAGCCGAACGAACGGATGAAGCCGAACGGCATCATCGCCGCGCCGTTGATTGGCCCCCAGAAGAAAGGGATGCCAAGTTTCCACATGTAACCGGGTTCGCGGTATCCGATGATTGTCAACTGATGGGCAAGATCGAAGGGGGACTTTTGGTGAAGTGCCTGTGCCATTCGATAGGCGGACTGCTGCCATCGCCGATATGCGAAATAATATAGGAAAAATAGGCCAGGTCTGCCGTGCAAATCATGAATAACGCGTGTGCATGCTTCCGGTGCCACATGCACCGGAATGAGGTTGTGCGGCAAGGCCGTTTCGGCTGAGTACCTTACAAGGTCCGCTTTCATCGGCATGTTGCCGGAGAGGTCGCCGTAGAGAACAGTTACCTCATGACCCAAGGCTGCCAACTCGGTGGCATATTTCCATCCCACGGCGGCTTCGCCGCCCCTGTAGGGTGAAAAATAGTAGCAGGATAGAAGAATGCGCATGGATGGTGCTGGTTGAATAGGCGAAGCGGGTAGGGCTGGGCCGCCGTGCCCGCCGTAACTTTCGCCTGTAGGCGTGGTGCGATAGAGAAGAGAAAGTAAAGCCACCGGCGGAAGAGGGAGAAGTGGGCACGGCGAAGCCGCCACGTCCTACCGCCTAAGAGCCAAGCACCGCATCACTCCCTCGGCGAAATTGGTTGCCATGTTTTCAAACGAATAAAGGTATCCATCGTGCTGCGCGTTTTGTGCCAACTGGAGGCGCGATGATTCATTCATCAGAAGCTCCACCACCGCGTCGGCATAGGAATTCACATTCTCTCCGTCTTCAACCATCCAACCGTTACGGCCGTGTTCGAGATAATCGATTTCCGGACCATGTAGGCGGTTGCGTGTGGTGACCATCGGCACACCCAGGGCTAGGGCATCGAGGGCGACTAGGCCCACGCCACCGGGCATCAGCAGCAGTTTGGAAATCATCCAGTATGGCACTTTGGCGGCATCAGATTTCGGCCCTACTGCATGTATCCATGGGAGATGGTTTGAGGCATCACGCACTTTCACCTCATCCGGGCCTTTGCCAATAACGATAAGGTGAAAATCTGGCACCAGATTACGAATTCGCATAGCAGCCTTCAACAAGAAATCAATGCGTTTGAGGGGGTACAAGCCACCGGTATAAACCGCGACATTTTCTGAATCGATAAAAAGACTCTTACGTAGGGCAGACAAATCATCGATTGTAGTGCTGGCATGCGTTTCACGGAGTAGTCGTGTGTCGACGGCATTCATCACTTCGGTGATGCGCTCCCCTGGGAAGCCGGTCGTCTGAACTGCCTTCGCACTAAGTCGGTTGTATGCGAACCACCAATCGACATGCTTCGCGATAAAAGCCTTGATACGCTCGCCGCTCGAGTAGGGATCGTGAGCCTGGAAATTTTTGCCATGTCCCCAATAGGCAATCTTGGGTCCACCGAACTTGCGCCAAAGTTGCAGCACGGGATTCACTAGATATTTCGTCTCCTGCTGCACAATCACTAGATTTTTTTCGCGGCAATGCCCCAGCACCGCTTGCCAACCGATTTTTCCACACAGCCAACGGATCGGGATCTTGACCGCCCATTCCACTTCTGCGGTTACGAAAGTGTTACGCTGGTTAGGTGCGTAAATCAGACCGAGATCCACGCCTTCTGCCGCCAGTTTTTTACGCAGGATTTCGTAAAATCCCACGCGGAATGCCGGCATATGCTCTTGGATGATGAGTACGGAGGGCATTGTTGTTTTGGTGGCTTTCGGCTCAGTGTTTCGGTGTTTCGGTTCCGCTGCGCGGGCGGTGTTTCAACGGTAGGGACGATCCCGCCGTGGTCGTCCCTGATTCTCAGCGAATGAGGAATCAAAAACAAAGAGGAAGATTCAGCCTCTACGTCGCTGCGCTATGAAGGACAAGCCCGGCGGAAGAAGTCAAAGTGGGCGGAGGACGGCGCCTCAGCCCTACCTTGAATCACCGAAACACCGCCCCCCTACCTCTTCCCTCAATCATCCTGCGCTTCGCGGCGATTGCCAGTCGATGCAGATGCAGGTCATCGGAATTTTTGAAGCGATCGCAGATTTTTTGAGCGGGGTTGCCGCCGACCACCGTGTATGGCTCCACATTTTTGGTCACTACCGAACCGGCGGCGATCACGCTGCCCTCGCCGATGGTGACGCCGCTCAGGATGATCGCCCCATAGCCGATCCAGACATCGTCGCCAACGGTGACCTTGATGTCGTTTCCCTTCCAGTCGTAATCGGTATCCCTGATTTGGCGGGAAAGTCTTGTGGGAGTACCCACATGTCGAAAATGGTGGTCGTAGCGGCCCACGAAGGAAACCATGTTGGCCATGATCACGCTGTGGCCTATTTCGGCGTCACATTCGATTTGGCTGTAGCGCCCGATGTAGCAATCGTTGCCGATTTTCAGCTCGTTGGGTGCCCATAGAACGACGCGCCGCCCGGCATGAAAGCCCTTGCCGAGCGTGTACTTTCGCCATTTGAGGCGCACGAGATAAATATCCCGCGCACGTTTCAAATGATCAACAACTGTGGAGACGACTCTCTTCATTGAATCAAGAATCAGTTTTCATTCACTGCGTCGGATAGGATTGCGGTGAAGCGATCCATCCATTCTTCTTGCGAGGCATTCTTGAGCAGCCACTGCCGACCTTCGTGTCCCATCGCGGTGCACTGTTCCGGGCTCAGCTCTTCCATACGCTCGACGTCGTCGGCGAGTTGATTTGCATCACCCGGTTGGTGAAGATAGCCGGTGACACCTTCGATTACGGTTTCTTTGAGGCCACCGGACGCGGCTGCCAAAACCGGTCGGCAGGCATCGTATGCTTCGTGCACAATCAACCCAAGAGGTTCCCACCAAATCGAAGGGGCGATCAGTGCCTTACAGCCAGTCAAAAGGTCATTTTTGATTTTTCCCTCTACGTATCCCACGCAGATCACGCGGCGCATCCGATGGCTGGCCGCCTGTACGGCTGCCTCGAGCGGGCCCGAACCGGCGATCACCAAGCGCGGGCATGAGTGGCCGAGCCGTTTTTCCAACAAACGCCAGGCATCGAGCAGGGTATGGATGCCTTTCTCCGGCACCAGTCTGCTAAGAAACAGATAGTATGATGGCTCATTCGGCGCACGCGGGATCAAACTGGGTTTCCAGCAATGCCGAAGTGTCACCACTTTTTCCGGCGGCAAACCTGCCCCGATGAAACTGTCCCGCATGAAATCGGAAACAGCAATCCAGCGTTTCACGACATCAAAACTGCAGGAAGCGAGCATTTTTTTCTGATAGCTCGCGATCAACAGGGTTTTGAGAAAGGATCTTTCCCAAGCTCCCCCAAAAACCTCATGCCATGGATTGCCGCGCAATGCCGAAGCATTGACCTGCCCGCGGACCCACATGGTGCCGGACGGGCTGAAAGGACGGAAATTGTGGATGTATTGAACCACCGGTAGCTCAAGCCGCCGCGCCTCGTCATACAAGCCGAGTGATCCAACCGGAATCAGATTGTGGTAAAGCAAAACGTGGGGACTGTGGTCCCGTACCATGTCGCGCAGCAGTTCGCGGGATCTTGTGTTATCCCATGCCTGCCGGGCCTGTGTCAGAAGCGTTGGAGCCCCTTTTCGCGTCCATGCGCTGCTTTGGAAGCGCAAATTCTCCACCTCAAAATGTGATCCGGAAAAGGATGTCAAGGTGTCCACCCAGACTTCCTCTCCGCCTGGTTCGAGATATTGGTTGAAAACCTGAAGGATTTTCAGATGGAGGTTTTGAGGTGGAACAGGAGGCATCGAGATGAACAAACTTGTGCCAACGGCAAGTTGGAGGTGATGAGAATTTGATTCCGTCAGTTCAATTCGACCGACTACGCAGAGCGCGCGATATTTTTTGAACAGTGCGTGTCGGATCGGCAAACGTTGCAAGCAAGGTCTCCGTGATGGCGCGGAGGGTATGGCCGTTTACAGCGGCATTCTTTGCGTTGCGTCCATGGACCCATGCCGCCACCTCGCGCCAATTGGGTGCGGGGACATCGCCAGGCAACGACGGAGCGTCCAGCCGTCCTTCTAAGCGAGACAGTTCAGCAGCCTTCATTTCTCGGACCATTTCCGCGCCGCGGTGATTGGTGACCGACGATAAGCGCATGCGGTATTCAATCAGCGGTTCACCGACGAATCCGATCGGGCCAAGTTGTTCCATCCGCCGCACAAAGATGGGCGCGTCCGCTGAGCGATAAGGTTCGAAAAACGAAGCGGAGCGATCACGGAGGAAGAAGAATGTGCTGGGAAGAGTCCATAGTGGAGGATTCTCGGTGGATTCACGACCCCACCAATCGGGTGAAATGTAGCGTCCCTTGCGTTGGCCCTGTTCGTTTATCAACCAAGCGTCCGAGGTGAGCAGTGAGAGCCGCGACTCAGTTTTAGAGAGTCGTTCAAATGCGGCCACTTGGCGCGCCAAGGTGTCCGACAGGAACAGGTCGTCGGAGTCGATCAGGGAAATATATGTGCCGCGTGCCTTGCTGATGCCAAGATTGCGCGCGCCGCTAATGCCGAGATTTTTTTCTGCTAAAACAGGAACCACCCTGGGATCTTTCTCGGCTAGCGTGCGAATGGTATCGCGTGAAGCATCTTGCGAGAGGTCATCTACGACCACTAGTTCGTGGGGTATATTCCCATTGGCAAGCACGCTACGCATGGCCGGTTCAAGCCATGGTATGCCGTTGTAGTTGATCATCACTACGCTGACTAGGGGGGTATTCATAAAGCTTAAGAGTGTTTTTTTTAGCGTTGTAGGGAAGATTTGGCTTGGGACCTCACTGCGGCTGCGGTACGCCGATCGGCTAGTAATCTCGCCAGTGATCCGACGGCGGGAAACAATTTCAGCACATAGCTGCTGGTGTGGAATTGACGGATTTTTGTCTCGCTGAGATTGGCAATTTTTGCTGCGTCGTCGTTATGGAAAGGCATATCGATCTGCGAATGCCAAGCGCGCTGTCCTGCTGTCGCTTGCAACGCGCTGGCCGTAGTCGAATTCTGTGCACTCTGGGACCTTATCCAAGAGAAAATCTCCTCAAGTACCACTGGAATCTTGTCGTACTCAACATGCAATGTCCTCGCGTTTGGATAGCGACGGAACGCAGCGTCGTAGCTGGCTGCAAAGAGCGCAAATCGGCAAGGATTATGGTTGTGTTTGCCGAAGGGAACTCGGAATTGAGATTCGTAGACATTGAGCCGTGAGCGATGGAGTATCACATAACGACCACCCAGTCCGTCAATGGCAGCATGAGAGCCGACCAGCCGCGTGGTCTTCCATACTGCAGCTTTGAGCGAGTCGGGGTCCCGCCCGTTCTTGGTGGCGACTTTAAGAGCGATGCGCCGCAAGCTATCTTTACAGTTATCACTGATACAATCCATCACCTCCTCAAGAGACAATGGGCTACCATCGTAGCAACTGGCAACAAACAATGCGGCCACCCAACGTCGATCCTGCCATTCCTCTTTGCTGAGGTGATCGAGTAGATGTGGAAAAGATGTTTCTGGTAGGCAGATGACGT
>CAYRLT010000594.1:0-2831 GCA_964425095.1 uncultured Luteolibacter sp. | reverse complement strand
GACAGAGGAAGACTCGCGAAAAGGAACCCAAGGCAACTAAATTGTCAATTTGACCAACAAACGCGTCGACAGCACATCGCATGCCGAACACAACTGGCGAGACGCTCCGTTGACGGCCTGGAGCGGGACGCTCCAGCTACTTTGGATTGATTGACGAGTGATGAGTGTTGATTTTGGATTGTTGAATTGAGAGAGGAAGAAATGCCATTCTGGCAAATCAGAAATCAACAATCGTCATTCATCAATCGTCAATGAGTCTCTTTGTGAGGCTTGGCGAATGAGGTGGCGGTTCAATTTCTTCTTATTCACATTTCGGCCTTGGAGCGAGACGCTCCGAGGACGGCCTGGAGCGGGACGCTCCAGCTACTTTGGATTGAGTGACGAGTGTTGATTTTTGAATTTTGAATTGAAAGAGGAAGAGTCGGTAGGGCTGGGCGGTCCGGGCCGCCGACTTGTCGCCTGAGCGCGAGGTGCGGAGGGAATGAGAATGATTCGCGCGAGCTTGCGGAGAGAAAGTGAATGCGTTGCGCTTTGGGTTTCGCTTTGTTAGGGGCTTCACATTGGCAGCGCCATGCGGCGGGAAAGTGGGCGCTTCATCTTACCCAATAACGAATAACCTATAACAAATAACTTTTCTTGGAGGTTTGTCAGGGTAAAAGAAAAGTATTTGGGATCAGGCATCTGCGGGTTCTGGCAGGACGGTGGCGATCGTGGGGGTGGTGGAGAAGATGCGGGCGGCGGTCTCGCGGACTTGGGTGGCGGTGAGCGCTTGATAGGTGGAGGCGAGGCGGCGGTGTTCATCGGCGGGATGGCCGAAGAGGAGGTCGAGGGCGACGTGGCGGGCGGTGTGTGCGGGCGATTGCTGCTGAATGGCGAGGCCGCTGAGCACGGTGGAGCGGACGCGCTCGAAGGCGTCGTTAGGAATGCCGGCGGCGGCGATTTTTTTGATTTCCGCGAGCAGTTCGAGTCGGGCGAAGTCGGCTTGTTCGGGTGAGGTGGCGAGGTAGAAGGTGAAGAGGCCGGCATCGTAGCCGAGGAACTGGGTGGCACCGACTTGATAGGCAAGGCCGAGTTCCTCACGGATGCGGATGAACAAGGGGCCGGCCATGTCGGCGGCGTATTCCTGGATCATGGCGAGGGCGTGGCGCTCCGGGCCGTTGACGGATGCGCCGGGAAAGCCGATGGCGAGCACTGCCTGTTTTTTTGGCAAGCGGACGGTGAGGTCCGCGCCGAGGCCGGGTGTGCCGGCGGGGACGGGCCATGGGTTTCCGGCGGGCAAGGCGGATAGATGGGTGGACAACAGATCGATGGCGGCGAGCGGATCAAAATCCCCGGCCAGGGCGAGGGTGATATTCGAGGCGTTGAAATGGCGGGCGTGGTGGGCGGCGAGGGCTGTGCGGTCCAGCGCGGCGAGGCTGGCGGGGGTGCCGAGCGAATCGAGGCCGTATCCGGTGCCACTGAATGCGGCGTGGCGCAAGGCGCGGAAACTGGCGTGCAGTGGGTCTTGCATGGCTTCTTCGAGCGCGGCGAGTTGGCTGGCTTTTTCCCGAATGATGGCATCCGCAGGCAGGCTGGGAGCGGTGAGTATTTCGGAAAAAACGGCGGCGATGGTCGCCAAATCCGGGGTGAGACCGGCGGCTTGCACGAGCAGTGCGTTGTTGCCGGTGCCGGCACCGACCGAGGCCCCGAGCGATTCGAGGGCGATGGCGATTTCTTGGGCGCTGCGCGTGGCGGTGCCTTTGGGCAGAGCGGAGGCGAGCAGTTGGTTGAGGCCGTTGGTTTCCGGTGTCTCGGATGGCAACCCGGCGCGGACGGCGGCTTGCAGGTGGACGAGCGGCACCCGACGGTCGGGAATGAGCGCGATTTGCAATCCGTTCGGCAAGGTGTGGACTTCGATCTCTTCGCGGCGGTGGCGGATTTTTCCGGCGCGCGCGGGGGCGGGCGCATCGAGTGGATCGACAATGGTCAGCGTGAGGCACTCGTCGGTCAGGCGGGAGGCGGCGCGGCGGACGTCGTCTGCAGTGACGGCTTGGATCGCGGCGACGTGGCGACGGGTGAAATCGAGATCGCGCGCTTCGTGCCAGTTCGATGCGAGGTCTGAGGCACGGCCGGAGGCGGTGGTGAGGCTGCGGAATTGGCTGGCAGCAATCTGCCGTTTGGCCTTGGCGATATCGCTATCCAACTGGTCGGTATGTAATGTTGCGAGGTTGAGATGAATGGCTTCGATGAGGGCATCGCGTTTTGAGGGATCGGCATCGGCGGAGATGCCGAAGATGCCCTCGCGGGAGGCGTTGGTCCATGAGAAGGCGGAGATTTCCAGGGCGAGGCCGCGTTCCTCGCGGAGGGAGCGATGGAGGCGGGAGGATCGGCCGCGGCCGAGGATGGCGGCGAGCACGTCGAAGGCTGGGGCGTCCGGGTGATTGATGGCGGGGGATTTCCAAGCGAGGGAGATTCGGCTGGCGGGGATGGCGAAGGTTTCGCGGGCACGGCGAGGGCCGAGCTGTGGGGGATCGATGGCGACTAGGGGTTCGCGGCCGCAGCCTTGGAGGCACTCGGCGGTGAGCGAGGCGGCGAGTTTGCGGGTCTCGTCGGGATCGAAATCGCCGGAGATGGCGATGAAGCAGCGGTCGGTGGTGTAGCGTTCTTTTTGGTAGCGGACGAGGTCCTCGTAGGCGATCGCATCGAAGCGGTGGCGGTGGCCGATGACCGGGTGGCGGCGGGGATCGACTTGGAAGGCGTTGGCGAGCAGCAGGCGGGTGGCGGCGTTGTCGGGATCATCGAGGCCCATGTCGATCTCGCGGCGGATGACGTCTTTTTCCTTTTCGAATTCC
>CAYRLT010000593.1:0-4111 GCA_964425095.1 uncultured Luteolibacter sp. | reverse complement strand
CTCGTTACGCTTCTACATCTTGGAAGATGGCACGATCAGCAAGACTGGAAGCGCTTCCGCCAAGGCGGTCCTTTACATGCTGATTGATCCTCCAGGAACTGTCGGAGCTACTTCAGTAAATAACATGGCGGCTGGCCCCTTGAAGATCAACGCCTTTGTCGTTTGGCCTTATCGCCCCGGTACTGGTACTGCAAACGACGATGCGTCGACCATACCCACCACCCGCACGGCGCTTGCGGGGCTCATCGGTACGCGCTCCTTCCTTGATACCGTGATCACCCATTACCCGGAACCCGTGAAATGAACCATGCGCTGACTATGCCCAGGAAATTCCAACGCGGCTTCACATTGGTTGAGCTGCTGGCCTCGATGATTCTGTTTTCGATGATCATTGGCATGACCGCTTGGGCGGTCATTGGGGCGACCGATACCACTGCCGGAGCTGAAAAGCAGATGGACACCACCTCGCAGGCGAGGGCCTTCCTAGACCGTTTTGGGTCTGATCTCAACAACATCATGGACGAGGGCGGGCTTACGGCTCTGTACTACAGCAACGCTTCCGATGCCGCCGGCAATTCCGCGATCGGCTTTGTGTGCCGCTCGAGGCCCCGGGTGGCGAGCGCGGACTCCCGTGGCGCCGTGGTTGGCTATCGGATCAATGATACAACCGATCTCTCGGGTAACTATCCGATGATTTCGCGTGGTGATGCGGAGCTGCGCTACGGCTCCAACATGAAGTCCATCATGCAAAATGCTGCGCAAGACCTTCTTGATGGAGGGGTGCCTTCGCGCCGTATTTTCAACTGGCAAGTGCTTGGCACCGGCATCGTCCGCTTTCACATCAGTTTTTTGCTCAACACGGGCCAAATCGTCCAGACGCCGCCGAACTACAAGACAACGGCCTCGATTTTTCCGAATGGGGTTAGCACTGGCTCCTGTAAGTTCATTCCCTTTCGTGCTGAGGATTCCGCAACGGGAGATTATGTCGTGGGCCTGGTCGCCAGCGTTGCAGTGCTCGACACCCGCACTCGGGATCAAGCATTCAAAAGCGACAGCACTTCTATCGTTAAATTTCCCGGTAAATTTGAAAGACCGCCTGCCAGTGGAGTCGGTAGCGACAAGACGGCGCTGTCTGTTTGGAACGAAAAACTGCTTAACGCCGACATATCCAAACCCGTTCGTGCCAACATCCGCTTTTACGAGCGCATGTACACCATCAGATGAGATCCCTATGAAACTTTACTACAACAGATCCTTTCGCATGGCTCGCCGCCACTCCGGCGCGGCATTGGTCATCACGCTTGCGATGCTAATCCTTGTGAGTTTTGTGGTCGTCGCTTTTTTGGGACGCAGCACGCGCGAGGCGGTGCTGGTGAGTGGTTCGGTTGGCGGCCAGGAGGCTGACATCCTCGCCAGCAGCGCGGCCGAGCTGATCATTGCCGATCTGAAAAGCGAAATGCGGGCGGGGTCCACGGAAACTCCCCCCGACAATGGCGTTGTCATCATGGAGCCGGATACCGCAGCGACGGCGATGCCGAGCCAAGCCCGCCTTGCGGCAACGAGTGGGGCGGTTTTTGATAACCTGATTAAACAAAGCGGGGCGACAGCGGGCATGTTTTTGAATACCGCGCCTTACAATAAGAACTCCGTTACGGAATTGATTCCGGCAGCGACCACCACCCCAACCACCACCGCATCGGTCGACGGACGCACGGTCAGCGAAGCACGCTGGAATAAGCCTCAGCTGCTGGTTGGTGGAAACTTCACCACTGCCCAAGTTCCCAACTGGGTCCTGATGGATCGGGTCGGCATCGCTCCCTCCCAATCATGGGACAATACTTTCAAGGATCGCACACCCACCAACGACAGCTTCATCATCGGGCGCTTCGCTTACAACATCTACGATGTGAGCGGATTGCTCGATATCAATGTGGCGGGGTATCCAAGCGGCGTCACGACTGCGGATTCGGCGCGCAAAGGAAACTTGGCCATGGCGGAGCTCGAGAACATTCCCGGCATCACCTCGTCGTCCAATGCCAGCCTATTCGTCAAAGACTGGCGCAACAAGGTGACCGGGACGACTGCCACCAATTTCCTTTCCTTTCTCGGGTTGGGAAACGCCACTGGCAACGCTTACTACAACTTCGGCCCCAAATACGGTTTCCAAAAAGTTGCCACGAGTGGGACCAACTCCGACAACCGTATCCTTAGTCGCCAGGATCTGATCAAGCTCGCCACCAATGGCAGCAACGGCATCAGCACCGCCGCCCTGCCATACCTCACCCACTTTTCGCGCGCGGTCAGCGCGCCGAGCTGGTCGCCGACGACTCCGCCTGGCAGCTCGAAAGATTACAACGCCGAACGCAACTCGCCAGGCTCCGCCAACCGCTTCTTGCCCAATGTACGAGTGAGCGGAAACTTCACCCGCGCCGATGGCACGGCGGCCCAGCAAGGCGAACCTTTGCTCAAGACCCGCTTTCCGCTCTCCCGTCTCGCCGGGCTCGGTCGCACGGGGGTCAATACCACCGGCAATACCACCATGCTTGCAGGCGTCGCGTCACCCGCTAGCGCCACGACCGTCCAACGCGACTTCGGCTTGGTCTGGAGCTCCGATCGTTGGCTCTACGCCGGTCCCTCCGGTTCCACGGCACTCAACACCATCGCCACGCTCGCCTCGATCAGCGGTCGCGAACCAAACTTCTTCGAACTCCTCAAGGCCTCGATCCTGAGCGGATCGCTCGGCAGGGATGCCGGCACATCCAGGTTGCTCAACTCCACCGTCTTCGATGCGCTCACGGATGACCAGATCATCCAGATCGGGGCTAATATCATCGATCAATACGACGCAAATTCCTATCCCACAAAAATCAACTTCAACGGGAACGATTACGCCGGCATCGAGAACCTCCCATATCTCAACCGCATGTTCACACAATACTTCCGCTCCTCCACGGATTCCGGAAATAACCGTGGCTATTTGCTCCTGGAACTCTTCAATCCCCACCGCCCGAAGGCGAACACCATCGCCCCGACCAACTTCCGCGTGCTCGCCAAGGGCCAAGTCTATATGAACACAGGCTCGCTTGAGGATGCCACCAAGGCGCCGAATGTGTATAACTACGGTGCGTTTCAGCCCGACAGCACACCGGGATCCGCCCGCAACACCGATGCCAGCCTCACGCCTCCGTACACCATCCCGAACGGACTGAAAGCTGTCCTCGGCCCGGACCTTGCAACCAGCCCCCCCCTGCAGTTCAGCATTCCCCTCGGGAACACGAACCTCTTCACCTGGCCCACGCTGCTCACCCAGAGGGTGGCCGGAGCCAACGTCACCTCCACGGGAAATAACAGCATCACCGATGGCTCAGTCCAGTTCGTCGGCTTCAACGTGGGTCAAGTCACCTGCTCTTCAAATACCTATGGTAACTACCAAGGGAGCGTCTGGAATCCCTGCTACGGAGGCCTCATGGAGACCATCTCGCCCTTGTCGTTTTATCTCCAGTATCAGGACCCGGGTGGAAGCTGGGTGAACTACTTTGCGTGGCAGAGCATCGAGTTGGCGGGCATGTGGGACGGGGGTGGCAATCGTCCGGTAGGCGATCCCACCTCACCGGCGATCTATTTGCAGGTAGCCGATCCCCGCTCATCCCGCTTTGGTCTCTTTATGAACTATTGCCATGAGCGTACCGGCAATCCCTCCTGGACGGGGCCAACCTATCAGGACTCCCTCGGCTTGACGTCCCGCCCCGACTCCACGGCTACTGCGGACGCGATATGGGCCGCCCTCCCCTACGGCGTTCCATTTTGGCAAAATGGCACCCCTCCAACTGCCTGGGGGCCGAGTCCGATGGCAGCCAGCCCGGATGGACCTCCCTCCTACCGCTTCGGCTATCTGGCCGAAAACAAGACGACCCTCCCGACCTACTATCGTGACAACGATAACATCCTGCGCAATGGCGATGCCGCTTATGCGTCTGGCGCATGGGGGCAGCCACTGGAGCAGGCAAACAGTGCTGCGGGGCTTGCCAGCCGCCCTGTGATCCTCGATCGCCCTTTCCGCTCGGTGGCCGAGATGGGCTACGCCTTCCGCGACCTCCCCTACAAGAGCGTC
>CAYRLT010000592.1:0-2880 GCA_964425095.1 uncultured Luteolibacter sp. | reverse complement strand
CTCATCGCTACCGCCTTCTATGCCAACAACGCCCGCATCCTGGCGCGCATAGCAGAGGTTCTCGGCCGGAAATCGGATGTCAAAAAATGGACAGAATTGGCCACTGCCATTGCTGCCGCCTTTCGCCGCCGCTTCGTTTCCGAAGAGGGTCTCGTCACGGCAAACACCCAAACGGCCTGCGTATTGGCGCTCTATTTTGACATCCTGCTCCCCGAGCAGCGGACTGTGGCTGCCAGCCAACTGGTTGGGTTGATCCGAGCGAATGACAACTATCTTAGCACAGGCTTCATAGGCACATCCTACCTGCTACCTGTTCTTGAGTCCGAGGGATACCTCGAAACCGCCTACCGCCTGCTTGAAAATAAAGAGTGCCCCTCCTGGCTCTACGCCGTTGTGCACGGCGCAACCAGCATCTGGGAGCGCTGGGATGGATGGACTGCTGAGCACGGCTTCGCCGATCCCGGCATGAATTCTTACAACCACTACGCCTACGGAGCCGTGGGTGCCTGGATGGTCGGCACGGTCGCGGGGCTTTCGCTTGACGCTCCCGGCTTTGGCAAAATCCTCTTCAAGCCACGCCCTGGCGGTTCCATCCGATCCGCATCCACCCACTTCCACACCAGCCAGGGCAAAGCCGCCATCGCTTGGCAACTTAACGAAGCTGGCCAGCTCCTCCTCCAGCTCACGGTTCCCGAGGGCAGCACTGCGCGGATCGATCTCGATTCCCGATGGCGAATCACCGCACCCGCCACCCTGCCTTCTGGAGACCACCGGTTTGTTGCCGAACCTAACGGATAATCACATGAAAGTATGAACCTGATTTTAATTACTGCCGACGAAATGCGTGCCGATTGCACCGGATTTGGCGGGCACCCGCTCCGTCCCACACCATGTCTCGACCGCATCGCGGCTAAGTCTGTCGTCTGTTCCCACCACTTCACCCAGCATGGCAAGTGCGTGCCATCCCGAGCATCCATGCTCACCGGGCGATATTCCCATACGGACGGCAGTCGCGCGATCAATCACGAATGCACTATCCCGGACGGGGCTCCCAATCTCCATCTCGCTCTGAAGCGACTCGGTTACGAAACCGCGTTCTTCGGACACAACCACACGCATGAGAATCTGCTCAACGGGAAAAATGGGAAAGGCGAGAACATCGCGGATTACCATTCCTATAGCGAAGAACACTTTGCCGAACTGAACAACCGCACATGGCCAGTTCCGGCCCAATCTCTTTTTCCGCCACCGGCTCCCGATCCCTGCATAGAGACTTGGTGCATCACCGATCCGATAACTGGGTTCTGCGACGAAAACAAAGCCGCGCAGGCGATTCATTACTTGACCAATGTTCGCGATCGTTCGCGGCCGTTTTATCTGCATCTGAACCTTGGCAACCCGCACCCGCCATACCGCGTGGAGGAGCCCTTCTTCTCGATGTTTGACCGCGGGGATGTCGAACCCTATCCGATCTCGCTTCCGAAAAACGCCCCGCTCCCTTTGCGGGCGATGCGCGGGCGGCGGGGAGGGGACAAGATGACCGACTCCTCGGCCCGCGAGCTTCTTGCGGTCTATCTTGGCATGATTGCCAAAGTGGATTCGCTGATTGGCCGGGTGCTGGACGCCGTTGAGAAGGAAGGCCTCTTCGAAAACTCCCTTGTCATCTTCACCTCGGATCACGGCGACTTTGCGGGTCAATATGGACTTCCGGAAAAATGGGACACCTGCATGCAGGACTGCCTGCTCCGTGTTCCCATGATCCTCTCTGCGCCAGGCCTCAAACCTTCCTGCTTCGATGGCCTGAGCGAACATGTGGACATTCCGCCGACGGTTCTTGATTTACTGGGCGTCGCCCCGGAGCCCGAGTGGGGGATTCACGGCACCTCACTCGTGGAGCAAATGAACGGAGGCCAATCCAAGGACTACGTTTTCGCCGACGGAGGCCACGAGGATGCAATGATCCGGCGATTCAATACTCCCGTCACGCACACCCTGGCCGATGGAACCAGCGTCCTGGCCACCGAAGGCAAGCAGCTCACTTACAGCGAGGAGCCCGAATCCATGTCCCGCACCAAGATGGTCCGCTCGCGGGACTGGAAGCTCGTGGTCCGGCTGGCCGGGGGCAACGAGCTCTATCATCTGCCGTCCGATCCCTTTGAAATGAACAACCTCTACGGACACCCGGAACACGCAATGATCTCGGCTCACCTCATGGAGACTCTGGTCCTCTGGTCTCTGCGAACCGACACGGACCGGCCGTTTCTCACCCAGGTCGGTGCCTGAGTATTCTGCCCAATGTCACCCGAACCCAACAACACGCTGCCCGCTGCATAACCTGCCATCAAAGACCCGCTTGCCGGACTTCCGCGTTTGCGTGGATTCAACATCGCTTCACGCTTTGTCGTGAAGGGCGACAACCGCAATCCGGACAGGGAGAAAATGCGCTATGGACGGCGTGGGCCGTCTGGATTTCAGCTAGCGATTATCAGCATAATGCATGTTTATTCATAAAAACTTGCATTACATATAAAATCCGTGCAAGTCTTCACCTGTGAATCTTCATGACATCCTTATGGCCCAGCGTCGGGAACTCGATGCAGCGAGGGAATCGGTTTTTGTTGCACGCAGTTCGGTTGTGGAGCCGCCGTCCGGTGGCAGGGTGCGCGTGGTGGTGGGGCCCCGGAGGGCGGGCAAGTCGAGTTACGCGATGCGCCAGGTTTTGGCTGACGCCCGGGCGTGGGGCTACGCAAATTTCGATGACGAGCGTCTTTGCCGGATCACAGATTTGGACGAGTTGGTGGCTGCGCTGGATGGTTTGTATGGGAGTGGCTCCGGGGTATTCTTCGATGAAATTCAAAATTTGCCGGAGTGGGAACTGTT
>CAYRLT010000591.1:0-1627 GCA_964425095.1 uncultured Luteolibacter sp. | reverse complement strand
AAGCCGGCCCGAAAAAGCTGCCGCCATAAACGGCTCCGCGTCGAAGCCTTTGAACCGCGCTTCACCTATCATGGCTTCCGCTATGTGCAGGTGACCGGCCTGACGGAAAAGCCCACGCTCGACAGCCTCACCGGACGCTGGGTGACCACCGATCCGGGTTCGGCGGGCCAGTTCACTTGCTCCAACGAGCGGATCAACAAGATCCAGGAACTCATCCTCCGCACGCAGTTGAACAACATGCACGGCATCCCGACCGACTGCCCGCAGCGCGAGAAGATGGGCTGGATGAATGACGGATGCGTCTGCATGGAAATGGCGTTCCATAACTTGACACCCCGCTGTTTTATCGGAAGTGGTTCGATGACATGATGGACGCGCAGGATGCCAACGGGCACGTGCCGGACTTCGTGCCCACCTCCGGCTGGGGGCGGACCGGCCCGAAGGGTGAACCGGGCGAGATGGCCGATCCGTGGTGGGGCGGCACCATCGTGATGGCTCCCTGGAAACTCTACCTCCACTACGGCGACACCCGCGTCCTGGAGGAAGGTTATCCCAGCATGAAAGCCTATGTGGACTATCTGGGCACCACCACCAAGGATCATCTGATTCCCTGGGGACTTGGTGACTGGCTGGTCGGCAGCGCCAATGCCGGCGCTCCGCCGCAAACGCACATTTCCACCGCGGCGTATGCCTATCAGGCCAGGATTGTCAGCCAAACCGCCGCTTTGCTCGGAAAGGAAGACGACGCGCGCCGCTATGCCGCGCTTGCCGCACGGATCCGGGATGCCTTCAACACGAAGAACCTGAACACCGACACCGGCTGGTATGTCTCGAACAGCCAGACCGGCCAGGCGCTGCCGCTCGCGCTCGACCTGGCCCCGGAGAATCTCCGCCCGCAGGTTCTGGCGCGCTTGGTCGAAAGCATCACTTCGCGCCAGGGCCACGTCGGTGTTGGCATTGTCGGTCTGCTGCCATTGTTCCAGGCGCTCACGGACAACGGGCGTGATGACCTTGCTTACACCCTGTTGACGCAAGAGGATTTTCCGGGCTGGCTGCACATGATCAACAACGGAGCCACCAGCATTTGGGAAGCGTGGAACGGCGAGGCATCCCGCAACCACCCGACACTGGGTTGCATCGGCGTGTGGTTCTATCAGGGCTTGGGCGGCATCCGTCGGGATCCGGCCACGCCTGGGTTCAAGCGCATCGTCATCAAACCCGCCGTGGTCGGCGACCTCACCTGGGTGAAATGCTCGCACCAGTCGCCCTACGGCAAAATCGTGAGCAACTGGCGGCGCGAAGCCGGCAAGCTGAGCCTCGAAGTCACCATCCCGCCGAACACCACCGCCACGGTGTTTGTGCCGACCGGCAAGTCCGGTGAGGTGACGGAATCCGGCCAACCCGCCGCCAACGCGAAGGGCGTGAAGTTCCTCAGCGCCGAAAAGGACGCGGCGGTGTATGAAGTCGGATCGGGCAGCTATATCTTCGAGGCCCCTTCCCCTCCCGCGGGTGCGCCACGGCAGTGAAACAAGCCGGAGAAGTCGACAAAACAACGGGTTGTTTTGGGATTTTTGTTGCGAAAAAGTGACCATGCTTCAAGTCGCCGCATCACTTCATTCTTCCTCAC
>CAYRLT010000590.1:0-4609 GCA_964425095.1 uncultured Luteolibacter sp. | reverse complement strand
CCAGTTTCGGTGCCGAGATCGCCTATGTCACCGGTGGCCTCAGCTGGCAGGCGGACTACAACATCGTCGCTGCCGACAAGGGTGACATGATCGACATCGTCGGCTGGGTGACCTTCAAAAACCAAAGCGGCACCGGATTCGCTCAGGCGAAGGTCAAGCTGATGGCGGGCGATGTGAACAAGCTGCAAGCGCAGCCGGTAATGCCCCGCATGAAAGCGATGGCCATGGCCGCACCCGCGATGGAAGAAGCCGTCACCGAGAAATCCTTCGATGAATTCCACCTCTACACCATCGCCCGTCCGCTGACCCTGCGCGATCAGGAAACCAAGCAAGTAGAGTTCATTCGTGGCAACGGCGTGAAGGCGCCAAAAATATTCGTCTATGACGGCGCGACGATGAATTACGGCGCATGGAATTTTTATCGCGGCGAAGGCGATTACGGCGTGCCGACCAACAAGAAAGTTTGGGTGCTGCGTGAATTCAAAAACAGCAACGAAAACAAGCTCGGCATGCCACTGCCCAAGGGACGCTTGCGCTTCTACTCGCAGGATGACGACGGCTCGCTCCAATTCACTGGCGAGAACCAAATCGACCACACTCCCAAGGATGAAACCGTCCGCGTCTATGTCGGTAATTCCTTCGATCTCGTCGGCGAACGCCGCCGCACCGTTTACAAGATCGACAACGCCAACAACCAGCTCGACGAGACCTTCGAGATCAAGGTCCGCAACCGCAAGAAAGAGCCGGTCGAAATCCGCGTGGTCGAGCACCTCACCCGCTTCGACAATTGGGAGGTGAAGGAAAAGTCAGCCGACTTCCGCAAGCTCGACAGCCACACCATCGAGTTTCCCGTCACCCTCAAACCGGATGAGGAAAAGATCGTGACCTATCGGGTGCATTACAGCTGGTGAGATTCTCTTGCGGGCAAGCGAGCCGCCGAAAATTCAGAGATCAATACACCTCAGCGCAATTAGTGGTTCAAATTATTCAAGAGGTTCCCCCTACTTCGGATTTCGGGATAAAATACACCGCCGCAAAAACACCTTGGCATCTCGGTCTCAAAGCACAGGATAAAGGCGAGAGACACTTTTTACTGGCGTAAACCTATTGCTTCTCAAGTGAGGATTGGTACCAAATTTTTTCTTTGCGCGAGCCTCATGCCCCTTGGGCTATGTGCCCAGCCTACCGTACTCCCGCCGCTCACTGTCATCGGCAAGCAAACACAACACGAGGCGGAAATCCTTCCCGGTAATCACGTTCTGATCGATGCCGACTCGCTGAAGGCATCGCTCGTTCAGAAGGGCACTTATCAGGACCTCTTCGCCGCCGTCGCGGGCACTTATGGTGGAAATCCCACAGCCGGCTCCTTCAGTGTCCGCGGCGTCAACCAAGACGGTCTTTATTTCATCGTAGGAACAGCCTCCAACCCGCTTCTTACGGTGATGGAGGACGGCGCGCCACTCTCTGTCAAAACGCTGCGCTACTTGCCGCCAGTGCTTTGGGACATGGATAGCGTCGAGTTGCTGCGTGGTCCGCAGTTTCTCACTCAAGGGCCCAATGGTCTTGGCGGCGCGCTGCTGCTCCACACCACACCGCCGGCTTTCCAACGAGACGGCCATACGCGGCTGGAAGCCGCTGCGGACAACACCTTCCGAGGCGGCATCTCACAGGATTTCCTCCTGCTGCCCGATGAATTGGCACTGAGACTTTCCGCCTATCACCAGGAAAGTGATGGCGAAGTCACCAACCTTTATTACTCCGATGATTTGTTCGGAGCTACCCGCCGCGACCGTTATCAAGCACGCTTGCGATGGATTCCCCAAAAAAGCCGCGATGCGCGGTATGACTTGTCATTGGTTCATGACGAATCGCGCGGCAATCCATTCAGCAATGTCAAAGCCGTCTCCGGCTACGATTTGTTCGATCGCAAAACCTCACTCAATCTCGATCCCTCCTACCCGGCCCGTCGCGCCGCCGCCATCCTCAACGCTACCTTCGAACTGCCCCGCGCTCTTGAATTGAAATCCACCACCGCCCTTCAGCGGCTCGATGTAGCCCCCCGCTTTGATTTCGATGAGACCTCGATCCTCGCATGGGTTGCGGACGGGGAGATCGACGAGTTGCGCCTCACCCAGGACCTGAGCATTGCCAGCGACGAGAGACCATTCCAATGGCTCGCCGGCGGCTATTTCGAAGCCAGCGGCTACGACCTCGGTTATACGGGCATCGGCATCGATCCCGTGCCCGAAGGCTCGCCCTTTCGCAGCCTCGGTGAGGAAGAAGTCCTAGTGCTGGCACTCTACGGCCGCGGCGACTGGCAGTTCCAGAAAAACCTCCACCTCACCGGTGGGCTGCGACTCGACCACTCACAACACGATTTGAATGCTGCGGCAACTGTGGGGTCGCGGCCGGAGACGAAATCCACCGCCGAGAATGCAGACACCGAATGGCTGCCCCAACTCGGCTTGGCATGGCGGCCCGAGGAGGGAAAAACCATAGGACTGCAGTTGTCCCGCGGCTATCGCAGCGGCGGCGTCAGCTACGCGCCGAGCCTCGGCACCAGCAGCTCTTATGGCCCCGAACATTCATGGGAACTGGAGCTTTATGGCAAAATGAAGCCACACGACTCGCTCGCGCTCTCCGCCGCAGTTTATCATTCGTGGATCGAAGATCAGCAAATCAGGCTCGATCCCAGCGACCCCAAAAGCTTGCCGACGATCGATTACTACATTGCCAATGCCGCCCAATCCCACCGCTATGGCGGCGAAGTGGAGGCCCGCTGGCAACCCTTGGAACCACTGACCTTTACCAGCGCTCTTGGTTGGTGCCACACCGTGTTTGACGATCTCACAATCCAGGGCGTGGATCGCTCCGGCCAGTCGTTCCCGAACGCGCCTGAATGGACCGCATCACTCGGCACCTCCTACCAACACGCATCAGGCATTTTTTGCAACGTGCTCTATTCGTTCGCAGATGCCGCCTACACCGACCCGAACGCCCCACTGGTCACCGCCGTTGAATCCCGCCGCTTGCTATCGGCCCGCATCGGCTACTCATGGGATCATGCAAGTGTCTACCTCTTCGGAAACAATCTGCTCGATGACGAATACGCTTTGGCACGGTTTGATAATTCATCACAAGGCCTGCCGGTTTCCGGTCAAATCGGCCCGGCCCGCAGCTTTGGCATCGGCTGCGAATTCAGATGGTGAGCGGGCTGTCGCACGAAGCCGCACCCGGGCGCGTGGAAGCCAAAAACCCCTTGTTTTTAGTGATTTCCATGACCCCTCCTTCGTTCAGCGCGTGGGCGTCAGTCGTCCGAGGCGCTTTTTGATTTCAGATAGCCGAGGGCCTGGGCGCGACGCAGGGCTTGCTCGCGGCTGCTGGCTTGAAGTTTGCGATAAATCCGCTTGATGTGGCTGTGCACGGTGCCGCTGCTGATCGAGAGCCTCTCGCCGATCTCTTTGTAAATCAGGCCTTGGGCGCTGAGGTTGAGCAACTCGACTTCGCGCGGCGTCAGTATCTCCTCCACACCGCTTGCATTGTTGTTGCGGAATTCCTTGATCAGAAAATGGGCAATGCTGGGGCTGAGGGACGGGGCACCTTGCGACACGGCGCGCACCGCTTCGATCGTCTCCAGCACAGGGAGACCCTTGATGACGTAGCCGATGGCACCGGCCCGCAGCGCGGCAAACAGCGAGCCCCGATCGTCATGAATGGTATGGACCAGCGCGTGGAGCTGCGAGTTTTGTAAAGTCGCCGCAGCGATCAGATCGACCCCGGAAACGCCGGGCAGGCCGAGATCGGCCAGCAGCACATCCACCGCCGCCCAATCGGCCAGTTTCATTGCTTCCTCAGTGCTGGCGTAGGCACCGACGATACGGATATCGGGCTGTGCAGCCATGATTTGGGCCAGCGCGCGGAGCAGATGCGCGTCGTCCTCGACGATGACCAGACGAATGACGACGGGCTCAGGCGTCATTGGTATTATTTGAAAGGTTGGCGCGGCGCTGCAATGGCAGCGGGATGGTGAGATTGAAGGTCGTTCCACCAAGGTCGGAACGCTCCAATTGGCCGCCCAGCTCCTCGACACGCTGCTGCATGTTGAGCAAGCCACGGCTGCCCGTGCGGGACTTTGCCGGGTCGATGCCGCAGCCGTCGTCTTGGATCACGATGCGCAGCTGCTGCGAGCCGAAGTTGACATGGATGCCTGCCTGGCGCGCACCCGAGTGGCTTGCCAAGTTGTGGATCGCTTCTTTCATCACCCGCATCAGCGAAATGATCTCTTGCACGCGATGATCGGGTTCGGTCGGCAGCGGGCCACTCTGGCACCAATCGAGTGCGATGCCGCGGGCGGTCGTCAGCCGTTGGGCGTAGGTGTGGGATTCCAGCAGCGCGTCGGCCCACAAGAGGCTGCCGCGTTCCAATCCGTTCATCCACAGCCGCAACTCACGGTTCCACTCAGTGGCGAGGAACTCGATGTTCTGGAAAATCTCCTTCTGCTGTTGCGGCTTTTCCTCGATGCTGCCTTGGAAGGCCAATATCGCCAGGTTGGCGGTGATGCCGCCAAATCCATCATGCAGATCGCTGGCCAGTTGTTGGCGGTGGCGCT
>CAYRLT010000589.1:0-1606 GCA_964425095.1 uncultured Luteolibacter sp. | reverse complement strand
CCTCGACCAAGTCTCAGAACTCGCCTCCACCGCCGAAGCCCCCGGCCGGCCCTTCCGCATTGTGATCCTCTATGAAAATGTCGTCTCCGCCGCCCGCGCTTTGCGGGCCTGTGAGATTCTTCGCAGCGAGATTCCCCACGACGCCGCGCTTGAGATCAATGTCTGGAAAATGAGCGGCCTCGGTGTCACGGAATCCCGCATCCCATCCGCCTCGGCTGCCGCCCGCGCCGATGTCGTCATCGTCTCGGCATCCGGCAGCGAGGAGCAGCCCGCCCATCTGCCGATTTGGGTTGATGAATGGCTGAGCCAGAGCGCGGCGGAAGGTTCCGCCCTCTTCACTCTTCTCGGCGACCATGCCTCGCCAGGCGCGATTTCCTTTGCCTCCTGGCTCCGCGAAAAGACCTCGCCCAACGGCATCGATTTCTTCAGTCATCCCCCACTCGATTCCCAAGAATGCGCGCCGCTTCGCGATATCCCGCTCCTCATGCCGCCCAGGGCTCTTCCGGATGCCGTCCGCATCCCGATCGAGGAATGGCGCCCTGGCTCAGCGTCGTCCTCCGAGCACTTCGAGAGCGCTTTCGATATCATCGAAAATTTCGGTGCCCATCTCCGCGCCCGTTTGCACGAGGTGCGGCTCTACAACGAGAATACCCCGTATCGGGAAAAACCCGATGCCATGTTTTGCTAAATCCCCGACCCGCTCGTCGCTTGACATACATAGGAATTGGTAAGGGAATGCGGCTGATGGCAATAAATACGCATTTACCCCCCCAGCATTTTGCGTTGAGTGGGGATACACCGATTTGAAACACCACCTGTTTTTGGAAGAATCTCAACATCACCTATGAATAAGCTTCTCCACAGCCACCTTCCCAATCCGGATTGCAGCGGGTGCAGTGAATTGCAATTTCGCCTTCTGGCCGAACAAATGCCGGACATCGTTTTGCGCATGGATGCCGATGCGCGATTTTTATATGTGAATTCGCGCATGAAGGATCTCACTGGCATGGAGTCGGAGGTATTCTGTGGGAAGTCTTGCACTGAGGTGGGGTTCCCGGAGCACTGTGCGTCGCTCTGGGAGGCGATCGCGAGGGATACCTTTAAAAGTGTTGGGGGCATTGATCGTGAGCTGCAAATCGAGTTGATGGGCAAGATGCGGAACCTTCACATCCGCACCTCCCTCGAGTCTGCTTCAAGCGACAAGCCCTCATTTATTGCCACGGTGAGGGATGTCACCGCCCTGCGGCGCGACGAGCGTCAAATCCATGAACTCGTTCAGCGTCTGACATACCATATGAACAACACGCCCCTTGCGGTGATGGAGTGGGACCCGCAAGGAAAATGTCTCCTATGGAATGGCGAGGCCGAGGACATGTTCGGCTGGACGCGGCGCGAGTTGAAGAGTGGTCGATTGGATAGCCTCGCCTTGGTCCACCCGGAGGACAGGCCGGCGTTTCATGTCATTTTGGAACGCCTCCGACTGGGGCAGGTCGCGAGTGACTTTGTGAAATGCCGAGCCTTGCATCGCGATGGTTCGCTCTTGTTTTGCGAGTGTCACCTCTCGGCCCTCCTCGATGCCGATGGCCATGCCAAGTCCATCCTCTGG
>CAYRLT010000588.1:0-6339 GCA_964425095.1 uncultured Luteolibacter sp. | reverse complement strand
GGGATCACGCGCACGCCGGGTCCGAGCGTCACCTTGAGTTTTTCCAGCAGCGGTTGCGCCTTATCGTATTGGCCGGTGTAGAAGTAGGAGCCGCCTAAGACATGCAGACACATATCATGCTCGGGTGTGCCTGCCGGGAGTTTGTCGATCATCGGCTCGGCCACTTCGATGCAGGTGTCGTATTGGCCATTATAAAAGAGCATGGAGAGCATCATCCGGCGGACGGCGGGGACGTGTTTCGAGTCAGGGAAATTCTTGATGAACAGTTCGGCAACGCGCTGGGTCTCGGCGCCTTTCGCGACGAGCGATGAAGTGCGGACCAGATTGTAAAGATTGTCTTCCCGCTTTTCGGAAGTTGAATGGAATTTTTCGAGTTGTTGGAAAGCGGTGTAGGCTCCCCGGACATTGCCATTTTTTTCATGGAGGTAGGCCGTGGCTGCGAGTTTGACCGATTCCGTGGACTTCTTGCCTCTCTTTTCCGATTCGAGTCTGGCAAGGTCTTCTTCGAGTTTTTTCCGGTCGAGCAAGTTGTTGCCGTCCTTGACCCCGGCGATGCCGCCAAGCGTCTTCAGGCGGACTTTGAGATCTTCAATGGCGGCATCCGTGGATGGCACGAACTGATACAAAGCCATACCGGAGCGCTCCATCCCCGCATTGGCGGCGTCTGCCGCGAGTTTCATGAACACATGCGAGAATTGTTGCATGACATAGGGCTCGATGGCGATTTCCCCGCGGTTTTTTGCGATGAAATCCAGCAAGGCTTGCTCGTTCTGTTTGAGGATGGCTCCGCTGACAAGGGCTTGGAATCCGGCGACGATTCCGGCGTCCGGCGTGTTGAAGGTCAGCTTGTTTTTGATGGCGATCTCAAGGTTTTCATTGCCTTCGGGGATGCGGCCCAATTGATAATGACAAACCGCGAGCCCGATATGGAAGGCTCCTTTGGGATAGCTGTCGCGTTTTGTGTCGCGCTCCGTAAGGAATTTTTGATATTGGGTGAGGGCAAGTTCCCATTGCTCGCCTCCGAGGGCCGCGTCGCCCCACTTGAGGAGCGCTTTCTTATGGGTGTCGTTGCCGATTTCGGAGCCTTTGTTTGGAAAATCCTTATAGCATGTTTCGAATGAGCTGATCGCCTCGCTCCATTTTTTGAGTTTCAATTCGCAGAGGCCCTTGCGGTAGTAGATCGTGCCGAAGCGGGCACCGTGGCGTCCGAGTGGATCTTTTTTGCCATATTTCTCGATGATTTTGTTGCTGATGGCGAGCGCTTCCTCCCATTTGTCCGCCTCCATGGTCTTGATGGATTTCTCAACGAGCGATGGAAGATCTTCTTCCTCCTGTGCCTGGGCTGGCACGGAGAGAACCAGCGGAATGGCGCAAACGAGGCTGGCAACGAATCGGGGAAAATGACGGAGATTCATGAGTTTGAATGGTGGGAAGTGAAAAATCCTAGATTGGATGATTGATGAATTGAACGAGCATCAGACGCGCATCCCGGCAAGGGGAAATGCCCGGACGAAATAAAAATTTATTCAGACGAACAAGCACGGGCCGCGCCTATCTGACAGAGTCGGTGAAGGTGACGGAGTTGATGCCGACGGTCGCAAGCGCATTGAGGACGTCAATCACCCGCTGTTGGGTGGATCCTTCATCGGCGCAGATCTGAACGAGAGGGGTGGAGCTCGACGCTTTTGCGGCGTTGTGATACATTTCCAATTGGCTTGTGAGCAATGGCAGTTCGCGGACACTCAAGTCGCTGTCCATCGCTTGTTGGGCGGCGCCGACGCCGGTGTAGACCGTGCCCGTAGGATCGACCTTGATGTAAAATGGCTCGATTTTCGGTTGGCTGTCGCCGGGAGGCGACGATGCAGGCAGGGCCATCCCAAGATCGGATTCGCGCGGCGTGATGGTCGAGGTGACGATGAAGTAAATGAGCAGCAGGAAGCAAACATCGATGAGGGAAGAGATATCCAACGCGGGATCCCCTTCCTGGGCTGCTTCGTATTTTTTATGGCGTGCCATGGCTGGTAAAAATGAGTGGAGGGTTAAGGCTGGCGCTCAAAGACGCCGAATACGACTTGATCGACTTGAGCGCGTGCCGCCGCGCGAACGGCGATCTGGGCATATTTAAACACCGCATTTTTGTCACCGCGGAGATGGAGTTTCGAGGTGCGTCCCATCCCATCGTTGCGTTCCTTCTGGGTTTTCACCAAGTCAAAGATGTCGTCCTCACCGCCTAGGATCGTATTGAAGTCTTCTGAGGTGAATGTGCCATCCTCGCGGACATTGACAACGATCCGGCCCTGATTGTCTTTCTGCCGAATTGCAGATTTCGCAATGGGCGGTTTGATGGCCGGATCCGTTTTCACAATGATCGCGGTGGCGTTGACGATGAAGAAGATCAGCAACAGGAACACCATGTCGATCATGGGCGACATGTCCAACGCGCACTCGGCTTCAGGTTCGGTGGATGCGTCACGGAGTTTTGAAGAGGCCATGAGATTAGAGATTTGATGAGGATGAGACTTGTGAAAACCCGACTAACTTAGATGGAAGCAGGAACCTCGCTGATTTCAAGTCTTATTCAGCGATGCCCTCTGGGATCTTAGCGTAAAGCGTGTCCGCATTCACCGTGGCCACGGCGGCATTGAGCAATTCCTCTGAGCTGTGAATGGCGTCAGCTACGAGTTCGGCAAAACGGTTCTTCAGGACGTAGAAGACGATGATGCAGGGGATGGCGTTGATCAGTCCCCACAAAGTGGTCAGTAGGGCCACCGAGATGTCACCTGCAAGTTGGGATGGATCGGCACCGCCGCTGGTTTTGAGAGTTCCGAAGGCGCTGACCATGCCGAGCACGGTTCCAAGCAGTCCAAGCATCGGGGAGGCTTGGGCGCAGACCGAGATGTAGTTGATCCAGGTCATGATCTTGCGGTTTTCGTTGACGGAGAAATCGGCCATGGCGTCTTCCACTTGGTCACGACCGAGGTCTTCGGGGCGGGTGGCGTCGATGTTGGGGAATGAGTAGGCGACCATACGGCCGAGATAGGAAGGATGGGTGGAGGCCACTTCAATGGCTGAGCGGACCCGGCAATTGACCATGTGGTCCATCAACACAGCCTTGAGATCCTCAGGAGCGAATTTGGCTTTGGTCAGGGCCATGAAATTGTAAATCGCGATGGCAATGAAGGCGACAATAGCGGCCCCGATGAAAAGCATGGTCGGTCCGCCATCGATCACCCAGCGGGTAAGCATGGAGTCACTGGGCTTAGGCGCCGCCGCCGCTTGGGCGAACAGGGCGGGGGTGGTGATGGCAATGGCAATCAGGGTGGAAGTCGTGATGTGATTGGAGCGGCGGGCGAGTTGGTGAATCATAGAGAAGAGGTGTGATTAGTTGAGGTTTGTAGCGACTGTCGGAAATGTGGTGGAGGGAGCAAGAAGAATTTCAAAAAGATTGGGCGCGGCGGCGGATTTTTTTCCACTTATCGGAGGGGAATGCCGAACTGTGGAACCGGGCCTTGCATGGGGCGGGGGAAACCTTTAGGCAACGGACTGATGTCCGAAGCGTCGCTCAATCGCCGGAGAAATCCATCATGGTCGCGCACCCTGCTGCGGGTGGTGCTGATTTGTGGCGGCTGCGTGGCGTTGTTGTTGCCGGCCTGGCTGCCTAACCGTCCCTCGGTGCCGATCGAGCGCGGCACGGTGGAGTTGTTGCAAGCGCTGCTGCTGGCGGCCTCGGCGACGATGATGCTGGGTGCCGCGCCGCATGCAGGGGCCTATCGCCCGGTCTGCCGGGTTTTGGCCATGGGCTTGATTGCGGCGTTTGTAGGTGAGATCGAGGATTTTGTGTCCGGGATTCTCGGTTGGAAATTTCCGGAAGCGTGGTTGGTGGGCGGGATTTTGCTGATCATTCTGGTGACTTCGCTGCGCCACCGGCGGGTGATGATTCATTTTCTGGCAAGCCTCGGCAATCATGCGGGTTCGGGATTCATCGCTGCCGCCTTGTTGATTATCTATGTGTTCAACCGGGTGGTGGGCAGTCCGAAATTTTGGGAGGCGTCCCTTGGGTCGGCGTTTTCGCCGACGATTCCGCGGATCTGTAAGAGCTATCTGGAACTGTTAGCCTGTTACTTGATTTTCATCGGCGCGCTGGGGCTCTCCATCACCATGGCGCGGCGCAAGGAGCTATCCTGATTTCAGCCCATGTTTCATCTCGTGCTCATCGAACCGGAGATTCCCCACAACGCGGGAGCTGCTGGACGCTTGGCGCTGGCCACGGGCTCGACGCTTCATCTCGTCGAGCCGCTCGGGTTTTCCCTCGAAGACAAATACGTCCGCCGCACCGGTCTGGATTATTGGCAGGATGTGAAACTGTGTGTCTGGAAATCCTTCGCCGATCTCAAGGCCGCCGCCGCCGCAGATGCCGGTTTCTGGTTCCTGAGCACCAAGGCCACCGCCACACCTTGGAAGGCCGCCTTCAATCCCGGCGATTACCTGGTTTTCGGCAGGGAAACCAAGGGCCTGCCCGAGGAGCTCATCCGCGAGGCCGGCGATCACGCGCTGCGCATCCCGATGGCGCCAGGCGGCACCCGCAGCCTCAACCTTTCCACGGCCGTTGCCATCGTGCTCTACGAAGCCGTCCGCCAACAAGGGGCGGATTGGTAAAGCAATCAGCTCGATCAGGGGAGCGGCTTGTCTGCCAGTTCGCGGATCCAGATGTTGCGGTAACGCACTGGATTGCCATGATCCTGCAGCGCAAAGGGCAGCTTGTCGGCATGCGCTTTGTATTCCGAAGCGGCATGCGGTCCCATCCATCCGGTGCCACCGCTCAGAATCGTGTGGTCCTGAATCAACACGCCATTGTGCAAAACGGTGAAGGTAGCCCTGCGCGCGATCTTGCCTTGATCATCGAAAACCGGGCGGTGGAAGATGATGTCGTAGCTCTGCCACTCACCGGGTTTACGGCTGGCGTTTGCCAACGGCTTGCTGCGTCCGTAGAGCGCGCCCGCCTGTCCGTCGGCGTATGTCACGTTTTTAAAACTGTCGAGCACTTGGACCTCATAGACGCCCATTAGGAAAACCCCGCTGTTGCCACGCCCTTGACAACCTCCCTCGGCCTTTGCCGGCGCGGCCCATTCGACATGCAGCTGGCAGGAACCAAAACTCTCCTTGGTCTGGATGTATCCAGCCTTCTTGACCGACTCGAGCGCACCATCGACGACTTTCCATTGGCTGGGATTGCCCTTGGTGTCGGTCCAGTGCGTTTTTAACGTTTCTCCACTGCCATCAAACAGAACGATCGCATCCGAGGGCGGCGCGAAAAATCCGGCAGGTTCGCCGGGAGTAACGACCGTTGGCAGCGCTTGTTTGGTGACATCCAGTTCGTGGACTTTCACGCCATCGATGAACATGTAGAGCGCATCCTTGCCATCATCGCCCTTGCGGGTTTCCTTGGTGATGATCGGTTTGCTCATGTCCTCATGGCCGAGCGCGACAAGGGAGGACGCGACCAGTGCGACGAGCGGCAGAAATCCGGGAATCCGGAGATGGCTTGGGGATATTTTCATGAATGTCAGTGTGATACGTGATGCGGGGGTAATTTCTTGCTTTCCAGCGCGGCCGACAAGGATTTCCGGCGGGGCTTTGCCGACTAAGCGTGGAATGGAGTGAGGCCAGCGATTGCCCGTTTCAGCTGGCCGGCTTCCCATTGCCCGGGCGCTGTAGGATTTTTTCCAATAAAACCGTAGTTCAGCACGCTGCCGCATTGGGCGCACAGCAGACGCGAAACTGTAGCGAGCGGACCCATGCCCATGGTCGCAACTGGCAAACCGTGGTCCGCAAGCTGAAATTCCGCTAAGCGCGCGATGTCTGCGGGCTGATGAAGACGCGCGGCGACCTTGAAGGCACCCGCACCTGCTCCCAGGGCTCGCTTGGCGGCCTCTTTCAAAATCCTGGATTCCGGCAGGTTTTTAAAATCGTGGAATGAGGCGACCCAAGGGATTCCGGATGATGTGATGGTCTCGATCAGTTGGCTCAATTCGCGGATTGAGGCCACCTCGATGTCGATGCAGGCAGCCTCCCCGATCACGCTTTCCAAGAGAATCGCGCGTTCGCTGGCGCTGATAGCAACGGCGCCACCTTCCTCCAACCGACGGGCGGTGAAAATCAGGGGGACTCCCACCAAATGCCGCCATGACGGCATGCCCACTCGTCCGGAAGCGTCGGCCAGCAGATCCAGCCGGATTTCCGCGAAATCACAGAGCTCATGCACTTTGGCGGATTCTATGGCGCATATGTCGTGGCGGCTGCCAAAACTACCTACCACATGGGGTTGCCCTTTACTGAGGA
>CAYRLT010000587.1:0-14982 GCA_964425095.1 uncultured Luteolibacter sp. | reverse complement strand
CTACGCATTGAAAAAAATCAAGTCAACCGGCATGGAGGGCGGCATCTGGGTGCACCGCGTCCACCGGCCGACGGATCCGAATGTCGCCGACATTGGCAAGCAGCACCCGGACTGGTTTGTCAAGAAGGCGGACGGCTCGCTGTTCATGGATGGGGGGTTCTACATTCTCAACACCAGGAACAAGGAGGCCATCGACGGCATGGTCCGCCCGATCTATCGGGAACTCAAGAAGCAGGGATGGGGCTATGTGAAGATCGACGGCGCGGGCGACCTGCTGGGCTCCTACAAGAACAAGAACTGCGAGGATCACTTCAAGAAGATCAACTCCACCCCCGAGGAATCGTTGCGCGATTGGGACCGCATCGCCCGCGAGGAACTTGGCAAGGACACCTATATCCTCAATTGCTGGGGCGTGAACACCGGCCTCTGCGTGGTCGGATTGGCCGACGGCTGCCGCCTCGCCGGCGACGGCTTCCAACCCGAATCCCTGGCCAACAACAGCGCTTGTGAAGGGGTGGTTTGGCGCAACGATCCCGACCACTGCGACATCCTGGGGAGCTGGTTGATGGATGAGAAGGCCGTGATGCCGGTCTTCGGCGCCAAGGAACCGGTGCCGGTCCGCACCATCGTCCGGCCCGCCATTTGCAGCATCGCCGGCGCCGTGCTCATGGTCAGCGACAAGGTCGAGGTCTATCAGGACGATCTGAACATTGAAGGGATGAAACGCAGCTCGCCCGTGCTCCCGACCGTGCCCGCGCAAACCTACGATCCGGGCCATGGGGCGGACACTTGGTGGTTGCAGGAAATCGACCGGCCATTCGACCATTGGTCGGTGCTCTCGCGCATCCAGTGGGCGAAGAGACGGGAACCCGAGTGGAAGTTCGATCTGAAGGGCATACCGTCGCAGGAGGTCAAGTTCGCGGACCTTGGTCTCGAACCGGACCGCGAATACGTGGTCTTCGAGTATTGGACCCAGAAGTTCCTCGGCAAGTGCAAGGGCGCGTTCACCGCCCCGGCCATGGACACAAACAACGGCATGCAGGTCTTCGCCATCCGCGAGGCGCGCGCATATCCGTGGGTTCTATCAACCACCCGCCACCTCTCGCAGGGCGGCGTTTGCCTGATGGATGAGCAATGGGATCAGGCGTCCAACATTCTATCCGGCAAGAGCAAGGTGGTCGCCGGCGACCCTTATGTGCTCACCATCCATCTGCCGGTCGGCTTCAAGCTCAAGGCTGCGGCGGTCGCCGGCGAGAAGGCGGAAATCGCCAGCCAACAGGAAACCGCCACCGTCCGCATCGTGCCCTCGGCCACCAAGACCGTCGAGTGGAAGATGACATTCTCCAAGTAAAGTTAAGTGGAAAACAACACAACCATGCATCAAGAGTATTCAAGCCATCTGTCGCGACGGGACTTTCTCAAGCACGCGGCCGTCGTCGCCGGCGGATCGCTGGCCGCACCGCTCATTCTGGCCAAACCGGTGACCGGTGCCAACGACAAGCTCAACCTCGCGTGGGTCGGCTTCGGCAACATGGGCGGGGGCGATCTGAGCAATTGTGCAGGCGGCAACAACGTCGTGGCCCTCTGCGATTGCGATCAGAATGTCCTCGACCGCGGCAGCAAGACGTTCCCCGAAGCCAAGCTTTTCAAGGACTTCCGCATCATGCTCACAGAAATGGGCGACCGGATCGACGCCGTCGGCGTCGGCACCCCGGACCATACGCACTTCGCCGTCGCCTTCATGGCAATGAGCCTCGGCAAGCATGTCTTCGTCGAGAAACCGCTGGCCCACTCGCTGTGGCAGGCTCGCACCCTGCGGAATCTGGCCGCGAAAAAGGGTCTCGTCACCCAGATGGGCAATCAGGGCCACGCCTCCGAAGGGGCGCGTTTGATCAAGGAGTGGTATCAAGCCGGATTGATCGGCGAGGTTAGGGAAGTCATCGCCTGGACTGATCGTCCTAAATCAGGCTGGGGATTCAACGGCAACGTGATGACCGGGTTCCCTAATCCGGAGCCCGTGCCGCAGGGCTTCGATTGGGACCTGTGGCTCGGACCATATGATAGGAAGATCGGCTTCAGCCGCGCGTTTCACCCCACGACATGGCGTCCGTGGTGGGACTTCGGCTGCGGCGGTCTCGGTGACATCGGCTGCCACACCATCGACACTCCGTTTTGGGCGCTCGACCTCGGTGCGCCCGAAAAGGTGGAAGTGGAGATGAAGGGCGAGGTCAATCCGATCCACACGCCGAACGGATCCATCGTCACCTTCCATTTCCCCGCCCGCGGCAACAAGCCGCCGGTGAAGCTTAAATGGTATGAAGGACCGAGCGTGCCGGCGGCACCGGCGGGCTTCGACCTGGACGCTCCCGGCGGCGAGGGCGGCATGATCATGGTCGGCGAAAACGGCGGGATCTTCCACCCGGGAATGCGCCCGGACAGCCCGCAGCTCTATCCAAAGTCCAGGTGGGAGGCCTACCGGGCCAGCGGCAACCAGCAGGTTGCCAAGACGCTCCCGCGTACCCATGGCATCCACCGCGACTGGATCGACGCCATCAAGAACGGCACAAAATCCTGCTCGGACTTCAGCTATGCCGGTTCGCTTACGGAAACAATCATCCTCGGCACACTCGCCATCCGCACCGGCGGGACGGTTGGGTGGAACGCCGCTAAACTCGAGATCTCCGGTAACCCGGCAGCCTCCAAACTCATCAACCCGGAAGCCCGCAAAGGGTGGCGGACACAAGACCTCGCCTGACACTTCCCCAGCCGCGCTCCCGTCACGGCGAATCTTTGGTAAACAAGAATCCATATCACAACACACAACACCCCATGATGAAGAATCGAATACTGGTGCCCTGGCTGGCGTTTGCCTGCATGTTATTGATCCCCGGTTCCCTGCGGGCGACCTGGTATCAGGAAAACGTCGCCGCCGGCTCGGACATCATCATGATGGACCTGCGCTGGCCGTGGTGGCCGTCGGGCACCTATTACGCCAACTGGAACACCAACTTCAACCCGAAGCCTAACAACGTCAGTTTCTATGCCGGCTTCCTCGGCGGGCCTCCTGACGGTCCCGGCGGAACGCCTAACCCGGACCAGAAAGTCCAGGATGACTACCGGCCCGGCTCGGTGTGGTCGTTCTGGGGCAATGGCGCGGACGGCACGCCCGTGCGTTTCACCGATGTGGCCCCCACCCAATACATCAACAACACCTACGGCGGGGAAGGATGCAGCGGCACGCTGGGCGCGGAGCCATGGCCCTTTGTCACCTGCAGGCAATGGTACACGATGTTGGGCCGGGTCTGGCTGCCGGCCGGGGAAAAAGATCCCACCTATGCCCATATCGGCCGCTGGATCAAGGATCAGGCGGCCGGCCGCTGGCATCTCATCGCCATCGCCCGACTGCCGATTCCGGCCAGTTCGTTCACCGGCAACAGCGGCTTCATCGAGACGCTGTCGGGCGGCAAGGTGGTCAGGCCGCTGCACCGGCGCTTCGGGTATTGCCGCAAGGACGGCCGCTGGCTGAAATCCGACACCATCGCCATCGACAAGTTCGAGTATGTGGTGGTCAACACCGTGCCCGAGGGCGATCACGAATACGCCGCCATCGAATACTCCGCCGAGCCCGATCTGCTGCCGCTCCAGCTCACCGGTAAGCCGCTGGCCGGCGACAAACGCCATGAGTTCACCGTCAAGCAGCCGGACCTGCCGGTGCTCGACAAGCCGGCAGTGGCCAATGTGCGGGCCGAAACGACGGGCAGCCAGGTGGTGGTGTCATGGGAAGTGCCCGACACGGCGTCGCCCGCCTTCGCTTACAAGATCGAGGTGTTTGACAACCCGCAATGCGCCGGAACGCCGCAAGCCGTGAAGGAGGAACGCATGCCGGGCAAGCGGCATGTATTGTTAGACACGAAACTGGCGCGGCCGACGCTGCGGCTGACGCTCACCGATATCTTCGACCAATCCGCGCCGCCGGTGGTTGTCGCCGCTGTGGCGAGCAAGAAGCCGGCGCCAGCCAAGGCGGTTGCCGCGACGGTTCCGGGCCTCGCCTACGGGTTGGTGCACAAGGAGACTAAACGGCAGGCCGGCTATTTCACCCAACCTGCGGCGACCCTCGAGGAAATCGCCGGGGGCAAGCTTTTCCGCAGTGGTCTGGCGCGGGGATTCGACCTTGGCGTGTGCGAGCAGCGCAGCTCCGGATACGCCTTGGAATTCGACGGATTCCTGCGCGTGCCCGCGACCGGCCTCTATGTGTTCCGCGCCCAAATCGACGGCGGCTACCGCCTGCGGATTGACGGCGAAGACGTACTCGTTTGGGACGGCCAGCACGGCACCACCGAAAAGGCCGCGGTGTGCAACCTCGCCAAGGGCGACCACGCCCTCGAGGTGACCTATGTCTATGACCGGCTGCCGGCCAGGAACTTCCGCATCGACTGGGAAGGCCCGGGCCTGACGCGCCAGCCGATCCCGCTGGATGCTTTGCGGGCTGCGGACGCCGGCGCGTATCCCGTGCCGACGGTCAAGGCCGAGGCTCCCGGCGACGGCACGGGACGTGTCACCGTCCAGGTGGATGCCCGCGGACACAAGGTGAACAGGACCGCGCTCTACCTCGGACAATTGCAATTGGTGGAGAGCAACGGTGGCTCATTGAAATACGAGGGACCGTTGCCGCGTGGCCCGGTCACGCTGTGGAGCCGGGTGATCTTTGATGAAAACCATTCCGTGGATTCCGCGCCCGCGATGCTCGAGGTGACCGGTAAACCGGTGGATCCCGAGTGGACGGCACGCAACGTCGGCGAGGCCAAGGCATCCGCCGGACTGTGGCAGACCGGCCTCCGGGCCTTCCAGTTCTTCGGCAATGGCATGCACACCGTGACGAAAAACATCACCGGCGACTTCACCGCCACCTGCCGCATCGATTCCTACAGCGGGTCCGGCGGCGAGCCGGTCAACCACCAGGCCTGGGTCGGTCTGACCGCCCGCGAACACGGCGAGCGCATCAACTGGGAATGGGGTCGTGATTTCCACCTCGTCCAGACCGCCAGGGGCGGCCTGCGGACGTCCGCCGACTTTTCGGACCTCGGCGCGGGCCGGGTTTCCACCTACACGCTTCCCGATAGCCGCCCGTGGATCAGGATTGTCAGGCAAGGCAATCTCTGGAGCGCCTGGACCTCCACCGATGGCAAACAGTGGGAACCCGGTGCCTATCAGTTCAAGCCGGCCAGCCAGGGGATGGATGTCGGCTTGTTCTTCAGCGCCCTGCCGCAGGAGGCGCGGGCGCACTACCACGCCCGCGTGTCGGAGCTTTCCGTGGTCCCCGGCGTGCTGCCGGAATCCACGCCGCCGCCGCCCGCCACCGCGCAACACACCGCCGGCGAGCGGATCACCGGCGTGGTCATGGCCCGCTCTGACCCGCGCGTGGTGGTGGTCCGGTCGTCGTTCACGGGACTCAGCCGGACCACCGACGGTGGCAAAACCTGGTCATCGGCCAATGGCAACCTCAGCGGCGACGACCTCGTGGTGCGCAGTGTGGCCATCCACCCGTTAGACCCGTCGATCATGCTGCGGGCCTGCGGACGCGGTGCCGACGGCCGCCTGTGGATGACGCGCGACGGCGGCAAGACGTGGACCAGGCTCGCCCTGGATGGTAATTTTGACGGAGACGGCCCGTCGGCGCTGTGCGGCGAGGTGGTCGCGTTCGACCTGCGGGACCCCCGGACGCTTTATGCCGGTTGCGAATCGAAGGGTTTCTTCAAGAGCACCGACGACGGGGCGGCGTGGAAATTGTTAGGACTGGCGGGCGAGCGGATCACCGCGGTGGCACAGTGGCCATGGAGCCAGTATTATCCCTCGCTGGCCAAGGGGACGACCCAGCTTTGTGTCCTGACCTGCCCGGACCGGTGGATGACCTGCCTCGGGCGGGGCGCTCCGGCAGTGCATACGGCAGCCAAGGCGGCGCGCTGCCATGTTTCCAGGGACAACGTCGAATCCCTTGGCGTGTTGCACGAACGCGAGGACACCGGGTTTTACAACGTCGGCTGGGACAAGTCGCTTCAGTCCATCTCGGAGATCAGTTATGCCACCACTCACGGCTATCAGGGAGACTCCGGCGGCCACATGTCGCTCTTTCCCCCGCAAAAGAACTTCGAGTGGTTCCGGCCGTTCACCGCGCTCGGCACCACCGCCGCAGGGGATGACCGCCGCGATGGCCGCTTCCTCACCCAGGCGCTCGATCCGGAGGTGACCGGCCGCCTGTCCCGTTGCGCGGGTGGATGGGGGATGAGCTGGGAGTGGCTCCCGGCGAAGGGCGCGGCGCCCAAGGGCGGACTCATCGCGGCTTGTGGCGATGTGCGCGAAGGCGGCCAATGGTGGTTCGTGCATACCGACGGCCTCTACTCTTCGCCCGATGCCGGCGCCACCCTGACAAAAGTCACTGATGAATCAGGCAAACCATGAACCGCATGAAGAACCATCTCACATCGATCCTGCCACTGCTGCTCGTCAGCTCGCTCAACTTGCAATCCGCTACCCCGGACGATTGGCGCAAGAACCTGCCCGAACCGGTAGTCGAGCAACACCCCGGTTGGGTGGACCTCTACTACGACACCTGGCGCATCGCGGACAAGAAGATGAGCGAATACGGCGGTCAGCACCTGTTCGACACCGCCTTCACCAAGGGCCGGATCTGGATGTGGGACACCGTGTGGATTTCCCACTACGGCATCTATGTCCAGGACGCCCACCCGAAGATCACCAACCCGATGCACGGGCACGACATGTTCTACTCCGCGCAAGGCGAGGACGGCGGCATCCCCCACGTTTGGGATATGACCGGCAACCACGACCGGGGCGTCCACAACCCGATCTTCAGCCTCGGGGAACTCAACTGCTACCGCCACCTTGGCGACAAGGCCCGCTTGGCACGGGTGCTGCCGGTCCTCGACCGGTTCTTTTTCTATATGAAAGGGAAATACCGCACGCCGGACGGTCTTTACCGCAGCTTCGACTGGAACAACGGGATGGACAACCGCCCGAGTCCCGGCGTCTCGATCGACTCGACCTGCGAACAGGCGATGGTCGCCGGGCAGTTGCGTGAAATCGCGGAAATCGTCGGTGATAAGGAACGCGCCGCCAAGTTCGAACAGGAACACCTCGCCCTCAGGAAACTGATCAATGACAGGATGTGGCATGAGGCTGACAAGTTCTACACCGACTGCAACAGCAAAGGCGAACCCGTCAATGTCTGGTCGGTTGCCTCCTACTGGGCCTTGTTGTCCAAGGTGGCGCCCGCCGACCGCGCCAAACAAATGAAGGATCATCTGTTTGATCCTGCGAACTTCAAGACCCCCATGATGGTTCCGACGCTGGGCCGGAAAAGTCAGGAATACGACGGCAATGGCGGTGCCTACTGGAAGGGCTCCGTTTGGATTCCCACCAACACCATGGTGATCAAGGGTTTGTTGGAATACGGCTACCTTGCCGAGGCCAGGGAGATTGCGATCAACGGGTTGGACGGCATGTTGCAGACCTGGAAGAAGACCGGCACCCTTTTTGAAAACTACAACCAGGAGAAACCGGGCGCGCAAGGCGGGAGCAGCAAAGCGGATTTTGTCGGATGGAGCGGTGTCCAACCGATTGCCACTCTGATAGAGACCATCATCGGCATCCGCACCGATGCGCCGGAAAACAAGATCAAATGGACCCTGCGCCTGACAGAACAGCACGGCGTGCGCAAACTGAAGTGGGGGCCGGGCTACAGCAGGCGGGTGGACCTGATCGCGGATGCCAGGAACGCCGCCGGGGATGCGGTCACGATCCATGTGGACACCAGCGCACCGTTCACGCTGGAAGTTGACACCGGATTCGCCACCAAAACTTTCAAGATCAAGGCACCGGGCCGGACGACACTCAAAATCCCGAACACGACCACCTCTTCGCACTGAGCGACATCCATCACACCCCGCCGATCACCCCCGCCACACTCTAATAACAAATACCATGCCATCCAGAAACCACGCCAAGCCCGCGCTGCCCCTGGCAGCCTTCCGATCATCCCATTCGCCGGCCTGCCGCCTTGCCGTGATCGGAATCCTCGCCGCCACGCTCGGCGGCGCGACCCGTGCCACCGCCGAAACCCCGATGAAACCCGACCAATCCCTGGCCGCCCCGGCCACCAAACACCCGACCCCGCCGCGCGGCTGGAACAGCTACACCGGCTACAGCATCGCGGTCACCGAGGCCGAGTTGCTCAAGAATATTGATTTCCTCTCAGCAAAACTCCTGTCCCACGGCTACGACACGGTGACGGTGGACAACGGCTGGTTCCTCTCCGGCATCGGTGAAGGCGTCGCCATCTCCCTCGATGCCTACGGCCGCCCGGAATCCAACCCGCACTTCTTCCCGAACGGCTTGAAGCACACCATCGACCACGCCCACAAGAAGGGCGTCAAGTTCGGCATCTGGCTGCTCCGCGGAATCAACCGCCGCGCCGTCGATGAAAACCTTCCGGTCGAGGGCACCAACTTCCGCATGAAGGACATCGTCGATATGAAGTCCGCCTGCTCGTGGGCCGCCAAACCATGGTGGAACTACGGCGTGGACATGACCAAGCCCGGCGCCCAGGAATATTACGACGGACTCGTCAAAAAATACGCCGACATGGGCGTGGATTTCATCAAGTTCGATGACATGGTCCCCAGCCCGGCGGAGGTCGCCGCCGCCGCCAAGGCGATCGCGAAATGCGGCCGCCCGATCATCCTCAGTCTGTCGCCCGGCGATGACATCAACGTCGAACACAGCGACGCCTACAAGCAGGCGAACATGGTCCGCATCACCAGCGACATCTGGGACAACCGCGGCGCACTCGATACGACCTTCCGCCGTTGGGAGGCGATGCAGGCATATAGCGGCCCGGAAGTCGGCAGTTTCCTCGACATGGACATGGTCTGCTTCGGCCGGCTCAATGTCGTTCACGACGACGGCGGCTGGGTGAGCCATTTCAGCGCCGACCAGAAGCGCACCTTCATGGTCCAGCGCGCCCTGGCCGCTTCGCCGCTGATGCTCGGCGGCGTCCTCTACGACATGGATGATTTCTCAATGAGTCTCTTCACCCATCCCGGCATCCTCGCCTGCAACTCCAACGCCGTCATCGGCAGGCTCGCCCACCGCGACGGCAGGATCGACGTCTGGAAAACCCCCGAACGCGGCAACCCCGACAACGGCTGGCTGGGTATCTTCAACCGCGACGGGAAAAACGCCGCTAACATCGAACTCGGCTTGAAGGAACTCGGCTTGAACGCCTCCGCCAAACTTGTCATCAAGGATCTCTGGACCGGCAAAACGCTGCCCGCCGGCGACCAACACGCGTTCGTGATCCCGCCCGACGGCGTCGCCTTCCTGCGCTACGAGCAGGCTTCCGGCAACGCCGCCGCGGCCCCCGCCGGCAAGGTCATCAACGTCACCGATTTCGGCGTCAAGCCCGATAGCGGCGAGGATGCGGTCAAGGGCGTGCGCGCGGCCATCGAGGCCTGTCGCAAGGAATCGCCGGTCACCCTGGTGTTTCCCAAGGGGCGTTACGACTTCCGCGCGGAACACAGCGATCAGATCGAATACTTCGAGTCCAACACCACCGACAACAACCCGAAGACCTGCCCGATCGTGCTCAAGGGCATCAAGGGCCTGACCCTCGAAGGCAACGGCAGCGAATTCGTCTATCACGGGCGGATGCAGCCGCTCACCCTCGAGGAATGCGCCGGCATCACCGTGCGGAACCTCAACCTCGACTGGGACATCCCGTTCGTCGCCCAGGCCAAGATCGAGCAGGTCGGCAAGAATTCCATCGACATCCGGATCAACAAGACCGAATCGCCCTTCGATATTGAAAACGGCAAGATCGTCTTCCACGGCGAAGGCTGGAAAAGCGGTTGGTGGGGCTGCATGGAGTTCGACTCGGAAACCCGCATCATTCCCCAACAGAGCGGCGACTCCCCGCTAGGCGGCAATTGGGACAAATACACGGCGCAGGAATTGGGCGACGGATTGGTGAGGCTGACCTGCGATTTCCAACGCAAGCCCAAACAAGGCAACATCCTGATCATGCGCCATAGCGCCCGGGACCATGCCGGGGTGTTCCTCCTCAACTGCAAGGACACGGCATTCGAGAATGTCAACCTGTTCACTTCAGCCGGCCTGGGCATTCTGGCCCAGTTCTGCGAGAACATCACGCTGACCAAAACCAATGTCATGCCCAATTATGCCAAAGGCCGTTATCAGTGCGGCCATGCGGACGGCTTCCATGTTTCCAATTGCCGCGGCCAGATCCTCGTGGACGGCTGCAAGTTCGAAGGCCTGATGGACGATCCGATCAACGTCCACGGCACCAGCGTCAGGTTCATCGAACGCAAGGATCCTGCCCGCATCGTCTGCAAGTTCATGGAGGGCATGAGCACCGGCATGACCTGGGGCCGTCCCGACGACAAGGTCGGCTTCATCGACCACGAGACGATGGCCACCATCGGCGTGGGCGTGATCAAGGGCTACCGGCAGATCGACCGTGACCAATTCGAGGTCGTGTTCAGCGATGTGGCACCCTTCGACCTGAAACCGGGCGACGCCCTCGAGAACCTGACCTGGGCCCCGGACTTCACCGCCCGCAACTGCTGGTTCGGCAGTTGCCGCGCCCGAGGCCTGCTGGTCTCGACGCCCGGCAAGGTGGTCGTCGAGAACAACGACTTCGTCTCGAGCGGTGCCGCCATCCTGATCGCCGGCGATGCCAACGAATGGTATGAATCCGGTGGGGTGAAGGATGTCCTGATCAAAGGCAACCGGTTCCATCCGAGCTGCCTGACGAGTTGGTATCAATTTGGCGAAGGCATCATCAGCATCCTGCCGATCATCCCCAAGCCCGATCCGGCCAAGCTTTTCCACCGCAACATCCGCATCATCGGCAACGAGTTCGATGTTTTCGATTACTCGGTTCTCTATGCCCTCAGCGTGGACGGGCTGGCGTTCGAGGACAACGTGATCAAGCACAACACGCGCTATCAGCCGTGGCAGGGCCGTAAGGCGATGTTCACCTTCGATGCCTGCAAGGACGTGAAACTCAGTGGCAACAAGATCGCCGGGGACGCACTGGGCAGGAATGTCTCCGTCGTCAAGATGGACCCCGCCGAGGTGAGCGTGGCCCCCGGCCAGGGGATCGCGGACCCGAAGTGAACGCCAACCCTAACACCATGACCCTGATGATCCAACACAACCATTCCCGCCGCGCCTTCCTCAAAACCGGGGTGGCCGCCACGCTCTCCACCTCCACCGGGTGGGCCCAGACGTCTCCGCCCACCCGCAAACTCCGCATCGCAGGCGTCGGCATCGGCGGCATGGGCAGCGCCAACCTCGGCAACGTGGCCGTCGAGGAAATCGTCGCCCTCTGCGATGTCGATCACGCGTTCGCGGCGGGAACCTTCGGCAGGTACCCGCAGGCCAAACGCTGGCGGGACTTCCGCGAAATGTTGGAGAAGCAGCCCGAGATCGAGGCGGTGATGATCGCCACCCCGGACCACACCCACGCCGCCATCGCGCTGGCCGCGCTCAAGGCGGGCAAACATGTGTTCTGCCAGAAGCCCCTGACGCACGACATCCACGAGGCACGGCTGTTAGCCAGGGCCGCCGCGGCCGCCAAGGGTTGCGTCGCAGTCATGGGCAACCAACACCATTCGTCCGAGGGTGCGCGCAGGGTCGTCGAATGGGTCCGCGGCGGCGTGATCGGCGAGGTCAAGCGCGTGATCGCCTGGTGCAGCTTGAACTACCGGCCGTTCGGCAATGCGCCGTGGTCCACTCTCACAGACACGCCGCCGGCGGATACACCGCCAGTGCCTGCGACGCTCGCCTGGGACCTGTGGCTCGGCCCCGCCAAGAGCCGCGCCTATCATCCCACGTATCATCCCACCCGCTGGCGCGCCTGGTGGGATTTCGGTTGCGGCATGATGGGTGACCGCGGCGTCCACACCCTCGATGCTTCCTGTTGGGCGCTTGACCTGACAGCGCCAGCCACGGTCGAGTTGCTGTCGATCGAGGGTGCCAACGAATTCGTTCATCCGGACAAGGCGCACGTGCGCTATCAGTTTCCGGCCCGGGGCGGGTTGCCAGCCTTGCAACTCGATTGGCATTCGGGGGAACGGCCACGGGAAGTCGATGAACTGACTGGAGACCGCAAGGCCGGCGACGGCGAAGGCGGCGCGTTAATCATCGGGTCCCGCGGCATGATCTCCCACGGCACCTATCCGAGCGGCCAGGTCGCGCTGCATCCGCAGTCGCTGGCCGCGGAGGCGCACAAGCTTCCCGCCAGCCTGCCTGTATTGCGCGGCAGCCACGAGGCAATCTGGGTGGCCGCCTGCAAGGGCAACGGCCCGGTGTCCTCCGGCTTTGCGGAAGCCGCTGCTCTAACGGAAGTGACCCACCTCGGCAATCTGGCCATTCATCTCGGCGGCAGGATCGAATGGGACGCCGCCGTATGCCAAGCGGCCAACCGCCCCGAGGCAGCCGCCTTCATCCGCATGCCCCGCCGACCGGGCTGGGAATTGCCGGATTGACCGCCAAATACGGAAAATTGTTTCAATCCCATACGCCATGCACACGCCAATCCCTGACTTGTTTTCACCAGCGTCATTACTAACAGGTGTCGTCCTGCTGGTGCTGGCCACGACGGTCTCCGCCCAACATCCCGCAGCGGCGGAAAGACCCAATGTGGTTTATATTCTGGCCGATGACCTCGGCTACGGCGATCTGGGCTGCTATGGTCAGAAACGGATCAAGACGCCGGTGATTGACAGGCTGGCGGCAGAGGGACTTCGCTTTACCGACCACTATGCCGGCAGCACGGTTTGCGCGCCGTCGCGCTGTGTCCTGATGACCGGACTGCACACCGGTCACTGCCAGATTCGCAATAATCAGGAAGTCCAGCCCATGGGACAAGCGCCCTTGCGGGCTGGCACTGCCACCGTGGCAAGACTCATGCAACAGGCCGGCTATGCCACCGCGCTGATCGGCAAGTGGGGCCTCGGCGGCCCCGGTTCCGCAGGCGTTCCCAACCAGCAGGGATTCGACGAGTTCTACGGCTACCTATGCCAGCGCCATGCACACAACTATTATCCCGAGTTCCTCTTTCGCAATGACAAGCGCGTGCCGTTGTTAGGAAATAAGCTCGCCTCGCCGAGCGTGGATGGCTCCGGCGTGGCGGTGGAGCGCGGGGAATATGTACCCGCCCTTTGCGCCGACGAAGCGCTCCGCTTCATCGAGCGCAACAAGGAGCGTCCGTTTTTTCTGTGCTACACGACCACCCTTCCGCACGCCAATAACGAGGCCGGCAACAAAGGCATGGAAGTGCCGTCGCTGGGAGAATATGCCGCGCTGGATTGGCCCGAACCGCAGAAGGGCCACGCGGCAATGATCTCACGGCTGGATGCCGATGTCGGAAGGTTGTTAGGCAAACTCAAGGAACTCGGGCTCGACGGGAAGACGATCGTGTTTTTCACCAGCGACAACGGCCCGCACGGCGAAGGTGGCTGCGATCCCGACTTCAACGACAGCAACGGCCCGTTGCGCGGCATGAAACGCGACCTCCATGACGGCGGCATCCGCGTGCCGCTGGTCGTGCGCTGGCCGGGCACGATCCGCCCGGGCGCGACCACCGGACTGGTGTCGGCGGGCTGGGATTTCCTGCCCACCGTTTGCGAGGCGGCCGGCCTCCAGCCGCCGGCGAATATCGACGGCATCAGCTATCTGCCAACGCTGGTGGGTGACGATGCCCGGCAGCGGAAGCACGAATCCCTCTACTGGGAATACGCCGGCGCCATGGCTGTTAGAGCGGGCAGGTGGAAGGCCCTTGGGAACCCGGGCGGCAACCGTCTTGAACTCTACGACATCGAAGCCGATCCCGGCGAGTCGAAGAACCTCGCGGCCGACAACCCGCTGATCGTCGAGCGCATGAAGAAGATCATGGTGGCCGCTCATCTGGATCCGGTCCAGCCGATTGATCTGGGCAGCCTGTTGGAAGACATGTTGGACCGTACCGGGATCGTGGAGTTTCCACAGCCCGAATTCACCTGCAGGCAGGCCAGCAGCTACAACCGGCGCTCCAAGACGCCGGGCAATCCCGACTGGTTCGCCGGTTGCGATTTCGATCAGTTCTACGGCAGCGTCGAGATTGGCGGCCGCAAGGAATGGATCATGTTGGACGCGGACGGGCCGGGGGTCGTCACCCGCTGGTGGCTCACCCAGTTCAACAACGCGGGTACGATCCGGATCTATCTGGACGGGGCCGCCGAGCCGCTGGTTGCGGGGCAGGGGAAAACACTCGTCGGCGGTGTTGACGGCGGCATCCTCACCGGCCCGCCGCTGGCGACCATCCTGAGCGGCGGTCGCAATCTCTATCTGCCGATCCCCTTCAGCGCACATTGCCGGATCACCTTCGAGAGTCCCAAGGCGGACGCGGATTTCACCAAAGCGGCACCTTCCTTCGCCAACGAGTCGCTGTTCTATAACATCAACTACCTGCAATATCCCGCCGGCACAGCCGTGAAGTCCCTGACCCTGGCGGACCTCGAGGCCAACCGCGGGTTGATCGCCAAGGTCGGACAGGAACTGCTGCAACCGGAAAACCACACCCTCCCGATCCGGCGCAAGGTCGCAGGCGGCAGTGAAACGCTCAAGCCCGGCGCAAGCCTCACCCGCAAGATCAGCGGCAGCGGCGCGATCGCCGTGCTGCGCTTGAAGCTCGGCGCTTCCGACCTTCCTCAGGCGATGCGCTCGACGATCCTGATCGCTTCTTTTGACGGCAAACAAACCGTCGCGGCACCCGTCGGCGAATTTTTCGGCAGCGGCCCGGGCCTCAATCCCTTCAAGGACTGGTGGCGCATGGTGGACAAGGACGGCTGGATGACCTGCTGGTGGCCGATGCCGTTCAAGGAGTCTGCCGTCGTGAACGTC
>CAYRLT010000586.1:0-11251 GCA_964425095.1 uncultured Luteolibacter sp. | reverse complement strand
CAGGGCTAGAGGTTATCGCACCTTTAGAAATTTCCAAGCGATGGCGTATTGGATCGCTGGTGGTTTAACCATTGAAAACCGACGTGCACTTACCCACTAAAAGTTCAGGAGCGCCAAAATAATTCGGCGACTCTTGCGGATTTTTTTTCATCGAAGAACATCGACTCCGAGGCGTCGAGAATCAGATCCACCACCGGACGGACCTCCTCGCGGAAGAGCTTCATGGTATAACTCCCGGTGCGGGCATACGCTTGCCAATTGATATGACGCGGGTCATCGCCGGGGGCGTAGGCGCGTTGGTCTTGGAAATCGAGCGACGATCCGGTGCCGCCCCCCGAGAACTCCCCGGCTTGGCCTTGCCAGGTGCGCGTGCGCAATGGCAGGCGCAGTCGCGCGGCCGCCAATAATGCGGACGTGTGGGCTCGTTGCAGGGCGGGAAGCTCCATCAGTCGGGAGTTTTCATGGAATTTTTAACTTCTTGAATGACCGGAGCGGATTTCCGGATCTCGATTAGCGCCCGGGTGATGAGTAGAATGAGTAGAAGCGCATCCACGATCGCGACAGATACGAGAAGGACGTCTTTGTCGGTTTTGTGATCGGTGAGCATGGCGAGGAAGGCCAGTGGATTCCATGCGAAGAACCAGAGGAAAAGACCATTGTCCATCGATTCCGAAAGCGCGGTTAGAATGCCTAGCATCACGCCCGATCCGACCAGGAGGAGAAGATAGTGTCCAATCCGTTGTCCTTCGCCACGGAAGAGAAATGCTTGCCAGGCGGCGGGAAAGAACAGCCCGCCGAATAGGGCGAGAGTGACGATGGATGCTTCGCGATTCCAGGAGTTCACGGAGCCATGAAGCATCATTTGACCGAAAAACAAAGCTAGGCCGATCAGGCCGATGAGAATCGCGAAGAGAATACCTGATGCCCAGGTCGGGTAAAGTAAGTAACCGATCGCCTTGCCGAGTATTCCGCGTCTGACGAAGGGTTTGCAGACGGTGGCCACCAGCGGGGCGGATTCCGTGAGGGCTATTACGATGGCGGGAACGGCAATGATAATCGCATTGATATAAACCAATGCATCATCGATTTTTTGTAAGTAGCCCAAGGGCAAGAGGATGAGCATTGCGCCCAAAGCGACAAGCCGCCTGACAAGCGCGTGGTTTTCCGCGGCCGGGGCGATGAGCGAGGTGCCAAGCGAGAGCATCGACCCGCCGAGATAAGTGATGGCGGCCACGTAAACGGCCATGGCGATGCGGGAATCGGTGCTATCGAGTGCGAAGATATCCATGAATCCGCTGGAGCCTCGGAAGCCGCGAAACACGAACCCGACGGCCATCGTCCACAAGAGAATGGGCAGTCCGAAGATCGGGAGCAATGCGCGGACGATGATGGATGAACAACCGGAAAGTCCGACGGTGAAGGCGGTTAGGGCCATTGACGTGAGGAACATCACGATGAGTAAGGTTAATTCCGCCACGAGGTTCATGCCGCCGAAGAAGTAGCGCAGAATGAGATAGGGGATGATGGTCGAGAGCAGCAATGCGGATTGGCTGACGATGGCCACCCACTTGCCGAAGACGATACGCCAGGCGCTCAAGCGGGTGAGCACCATCATGTCGATGGTATTGCCTTTGACTTCCGATGACAGCGCACCGATTCCACGCAGTGGTTGCACCAGCAGCACGGCGGTGGCGAAGAACGTGAAGATGATTCCGGAGACGACCGAACCGACATGATCGGAAGTGGAGGTCGCGCTTGCGGAGAAAAGCATCACGGCTAGAAAAATCTGCAGGCTGAGAAAGACTGCGATGAAGGTCTTGGCACGCATGCCTTGACGCAACTCCTTGACCAGCATCGGTGAGAGCTTGTCGGAGAAATCGGTGAGGTGGGTAACGGGAGTGGACATGGGAAGAAGGTGGAAAGTGAGCAGTGATCAGTGATCAGAGAGCAGAGGAAGAGGAAGGCGGCAGGGGGGGAGGGGCGAGGGCTTCTTGGCCGGCGTCTAGGCGGCCAAGGATGTCGATGAAGGCGTCTTCGAGATTGCGTTGTTCGCGGTGGAACTCGGTGACGCGGAGGCCGTCTTTGACCATGCGGGCAAGAACATCGGCGGCTTTGGTGGGATCCTGGGTGTCGATGCGGATGCGGCCGCCTTGTTTGCGGGATTCGAGGAATTCGACGTTGGGTTGGAGCACGGTCCAATCGGATACCAGTTGCGGGTCGCCATCCACTTGGACGTCGTAGAGCACGCCGCCGACGCTATCGGAGCCGCGTTTGAGGGTTTCCGCATCGCCGTGGTGAACGATGCGGCCGTTGTTGATGAAGAGTAGGGAATCGCACATCTCTCCGAGTTCGGATAGAATGTGGGAGGAGATGAAAATTGTTTTTCCTTCTTGGGCGAGCACGCGGATGAGGTGCTTGAGTTCCACACGGGCTTTCGGATCGAGTCCGGCGGCGGGTTCGTCCATGACGAGGACTTGCGGGTCCTGCAGCAGCGCGCGGCCGAGGCCCAAGCGCTGGGTCATGCCTTTGGATAGCTTGTTTGAAAAGCGGTCGGCCAGCGGGACGAGGTCGGTGAAATCCATGACCTCATCGATGCGTTTGCGGCGTTCCTGCCCTTTGTAGCCGAGGGCGCGGGCGTAGAAATCGAGATATTCGAGTACCGTCATGTGTTCGTAATTTCCGAAATGGTCGGGCATCCAGCCGATGAGTCTGCGGACTTCCGATGGTTGGTGAACGACGTTGATGCCACAAACTTCAGCGCTGCCGAGCGTTGGGTAATCGAGTGTGGCAAGGATGCGCATCGTTGTGGTTTTCCCTGCGCCGTTCGCGCCGACGAAGCCGCAGACCGAGCCGTGGGGAATCTCGAAGGTGACGCCGTTCACGGCTTGGAGTGCGCCGAAGTAGCGGTGGAGGTTGTTGACTTTGAGGGCGGACATTGAGGTGTAAAAGCTGAGATGCTGAAATTTATGGGGTAAATGCTGAGAAACGGAGAAGCTGAAAAGCTGAAATTAGAGAAGATCGCATCTCTTTCTCTTCATTTCAGCATTTCAGTTTTTCAGCATTTCAGTTTTTATTCAAAACGTCTCCTGTGATGACGGTTTGGGTTTCCTTCCAGCGGATGCCGGGGTGGGTATTGATGGCGGGCGCTTGGTCGGTGAGGGCGATGAAATGGTTGGGACGATTGAGCGCGCGTTCTAGAATTTGCCGGTTGCGGGAGGTAAAGGCCAACGCTTCCTTGGCAAGCGCGGGTTTTGCGATGTTGGCGTCGATGGGTGTTAGGGTGAAGGATTTCCCGGTGGCGATGGATTCGGCGCGGTGCCATTGATTGGATTGATCCAAGAAATAGAGGGTTTTGATGGGGAAATCGAAGGTTGAGATAAAAGTATTAGGCGTGGAGGTTGCTTCGATTCGGCCGCGGGTGGCGATCACAGCGGTGAGCGCATGGCCGTGTTCGGAGCGGCTTTGCCACCAATCGCCGTTTGCTTCCATCTTGCCGGCGGCGGGTTGGAGATTGAAGTTGCCGCTTGTGTTGTAATCGTCGGTATAACGGGCCCAGCGGCTTTTGTTGATAGGCACTGGCGTAAAAATGCAGGCAGGGTCTACGGTGAAGCGTGCGGCGGTGAGGATGCCGGTGCGGCTGATTTGCTCTTGATGGAGAAACGCGGCGTTTTGGCCGCTGTCATGGCGCACTTCCATCAGAACGCGGCGCACGCCGCTGCCACCGAAGCCATCCTGGAAGATGATCAGGGCGATGAGGATTAGGCTGGCAGCGAGCGAGATGAGTGGGGTGGTGATGAAGAGGCGGTGACGTTTGCCGGATTTGGCCAATACAAAAAGATTGATGGGGCCGAAGAGGATGCCGAAGGCGATGAGGACGGCGATGAAGGCTGCATACTGAAATTCCTGGATTCCGAAGTAGGATTGCAGCGGCCAGCTCCCCTTGAAGTCGGAGGATGTCGATTTGTTGCGTATGCGGACGGGATTGATATTGGAAACCAGGTTGATGGTTTCGGCTGGAGAAAGTTTTAGATCTGCGGGGATCGGGCGCACTTCATAGGAACCGAAGCTCGTAGCTGATGTGATTCCAAGGGAAGCGGGGCTGGCATCCGAGTTGCTGTAAATCACCAGTTGGCCGCCGAGAGTCATCCATGAAAGGATCGCGTTGCGTGCGCCGGCTGGGATGTTGGACCAATCGCTATCTGTCATCAACAGGCTGTCGTAGCCGGAGAATGCGAGCCAGTCGTTCGGAAGTTGCTTGGGATCGAATTTCGCGGCGAACTGCTCGTTTCCGTATCTGGCTCCGGATTTTTTGATTTCGGCATCCAAGGCGGAGGCGTTGGGCGTGAATAGGGATTCGCTGAGTAGCACGCAGGCTGCGGTGTTTTTTGCGCCGGAACTGATGGTATTGTTGGCATTGCCGAGGGAGCCGCTTAGTGTGGCTTGCACTTGATTCTGATTTCCATGTGCGTTTGGGTTATCGCATAGTGGAACCATTAGATCGCGGGTGACCGTTTTGCCGGCAGGTGCCGCGATATCGAACGACGACTGACTTTGAAGGCGGTTGTCGTAATTGATGCTGGAGCGGAAATCCAGACGGATGGATCGGTCGCTTTGAAGATTGTTAGCGATCTTCACCCGAATCGGAAAAAATCCGCCGGACGACGGCTGCGTGAATAAGGCAAGGACTTCGACGTGGGTGTCTGATTTGGCATCATAGACTTGGCGAATCATCGTTTCCTGTGCGGAAATCGGCAGGAACAGGGCTAACAAAAACAGGAGCTGGCGCATGGAAGATAGGGATTTGAGATTTGAGGGTCAGGCCTTTGCTGTTAGTACTCTGGGCGTGGCGTTGGCTTGGAAGGGGACTTCTTCTAGTAAATCGCGGATGATGTCTTCGGTCGTCCGGCCTTCGACGCGGGCGTTGTAATCGAGCACGATCCGGTGGCGGAGCACGGCTGGGGCAATGGCTTTGACATCCTCGAAGCTGGTGTTTGTCCGTTCTTGCATCAGGGCGCGGGCTTTCGCTCCGGAGGCGAGAGCGAGGGCGGCGCGCGGGCTGGCACCGTAGCGGATGCCCTTGGCTGCGGCGGATTGGCCGGGATGGGTGGCATCCACGAGGCGCGCGATGTAGTTTGCCACGACATCGGGTAGGTAGATGCGGCGGACGAGTTCCAGCAATGAGTTGAAGGTTTCCGCCGTCATCACCGGGTCCACTTTGGGTTCGGTGCCGAGTTCGCGATGGGTAACGATGCGTTGCAGGGTGGCGACGTCATTGCGGGTGACTTCGAGTTTGAACAGGAAGCGGTCGAGTTGCGCCTCGGGGAGTGGGTAGGTGCCTTCGAGTTCGATCGGGTTTTGGGTGGCGAGGACGAAGAACGGTTTCGGTAGGTCGTGGGTCTTGCCGAGCACGGTGACCCGGCGTTCCTGCATGGCTTCGAGCAGGGCGGATTGGGTTTTGGGCGAGGCGCGGTTGATTTCGTCGGCGAGGGCGATGTTGGTGAAGAGCGGGCCAGGTTGGAAAACGAACTCGCGGCGGCCATCGATTTCCTGGAGCACGGGGTTACCGGTGATGTCGCCGGGCAGGAGGTCGGGTGTGAATTGGACGCGTTTGGTGTCGAGGTGGAGGAGTTTCGAGAGGCCTTTGACCAACTCAGTTTTCCCCAGTCCGGGCAGGCCTTCGAGCAGGATGTGGCCGCGGGCGAGGACGCCGGCGATCACGAGATCGATGAGTTCCTGTTGGCCGAAAAGCACTTCATTGAGCCCGCTGGAGAGTGAGCGGAGGTGTTTGGCGGCATCGGCGACTTCGGTTTCGGTGGCGTATTCCATGGGGTTGCTTTGGTGAAAACTAGCAGCTCGAATTCATTTGTGAATGAAGAAGGCATGAAATTTCGATGAATGACTGGGCGGTTTACTTGAAATATTCCGGCGAGGCTCGAAGTATCGCAAAAGATGTTCATTTCGCGTATACTCCTTGTTGGGTTCATAGGTTTGTCGGTGACTGGGATGGCGGCTCAACCGAACATCCTGTTTCTCTTTGCCGACGACCTCGGGCGTTATGGCTCCGCCTATGCGGACAAGGACCATCCCTCGCCCAATGACATCGTCCAGACTCCGGCATTCGACCGGATTGCGAAGGAGGGAGCTATTTTCCAGAATGCCTTCATTTCGGCTCCGTCTTGCACGCCATCGAGGGCTGCTGTTTACACAGGGCGGCACTTTTTTCGCAATGGATCGTCATCGCAGCTTCACAGTCCGTGGCAAAAGGGCGTGCCCGATCCATTCGAAGCCATTCAAGGCATGCCGAACACCCTTGCCGCGGCAGGTTATCATATCGGTTGGTCGCACAAATGGCACCTGCGTGAGAGTCTGATGGGGGGGAAGCAGAACCAATATTCCGCCCATGGTGGACGCATCAACGAGTTCTCGGAGATGGTCACGAAGGCGGATGACAAAGCGGCCACCAAGCAGGTGATCCTCAAGGATGTGCGTGGCAACTTTCAGGATTTTCTCGATCGGAAAAAAACCGGTCAGCCATTTTTCTATTCATTCAACGCCACCAACACGCACCGCCCATGGGTTCGTGGTTCGGGCAAGGCGCTGTGGAATCTCGATCCCGACAAGCTGAAGGGGAAATTGCCGCCATTCATTCCGGACAACGAGATCACGCGCGAGGATTTTGCCGACTATCTGGGAGAAGCGATGGCTTTCGACGCGGCTTGCGCGGAGTTGATCGGCATGGTCGAGAAGCTCGGGGAACTCGACAACACGTTCGTCGTGATTTCCGGTGATCACGGAATCCCCGGATTTCCGCGCGGGAAAACCAACGTCACCGATTTTGGGGCGCAGGTTCTTCTGGCCATCCGCTGGCCGGGAAAAGTAGCGCATGGCCGCAACGTGCTTGCACCTGTTTCGCTCACCGACCTCGCTCCCACATTCCTTGCTGCCGCAGGTTTGAAGTCATCGGATGATCCGAATGGCTCGGATTTGTTGCCGGCACTCGCCGCAGAGGGCACCGACGCGGGACTTCGCGGGTGGGTATTGATCGGTCGCGAGAGGCATTGTGAGGCCGCACGTGAGGGGGATCTTCCGTATCCGGTCCGTGCGCTGCGAACGGCGGATTTCCTCTACGTGATCAATTTTAAGCCCGACCGCTGGCCTGAGGGAGCGCCATTCGCGGTCACAGAAACTTCAGGTCCTTCCTTCGACGAGATTGCCAAGAAAACCGGCCTCGCCTTTCCTGATATCGATTCCTCACCGACCAAGGCATGGCTGGTAGAGCACCGGAACGAATCGGATCTCCATTCGTTCATCGACTTCGCATGGGGCAAGCGTCCGGCCGAGGAGCTTTACGATCTAAAAAAAGATCCGCATCAAATGACCAATCTTGCCGCCGATCCCGAGTATGCCAAAACCCGTGAGGAGCTTCGGAAACTCCTGATGGACGAGCTTCGTGCCAATCATGACCCTCGCCTCGATCATGACGCTTTCGACAAGCCGCCATACCTGGCAAAGACGGATCGTAAACCGGACGCAAGATAGGTTCTTGCTGGCAATGTTTCGTCATTATTCAGCGTGCAGAATTTAGACCAGAGCATGAAGGTAGCTCAAAGATCCTTTCTGCGGAAAATCCAAAGGGCGAGTGAGAGTGGAACAAGGATCCAGAGGAAAAGAATTCCCATGCCGAAAGTGATTCCTGCGGTGGTGCCGAGCAGGTCTTTCATGAGAGCGCCGGTGTAGCCCATGAGTGCTGAGACGTCCATTTGCAGAAGGATGATGACCCGGCCGAGATCGATTGGGTTGAGCGCGATCATCGTCATGGTCGGCTTTTCGAGCGGATAATCCTCGAAGGCAAACATGATGAGCAGCATCATGCCATCGTGCAGCAGCGCGAAGTAGAACCAGAGCATCATTGCCATGCCAACACCGCGTGCTTTGTCACGGGTGGCCACAGCGCCAAGAAACGCCAGCGAGACGAACACCAGGGTGAGTATTAGACCGACTCCTAACAGGGCAAATCCGGTGGCGGATGCCGCATACAGGAGGATTGGTAAGCCGGCGCCGAACAGCAAAGCACCGGATAACGCGCCCGCAACGCCGAGCAACTCGCCGAGCAAGAGCGTGCGGCGCTTGAGCGGCTGGGATGCTAACAGTTCGATGAATTCGTAAGAGTTGTAAAAGTGGATGGTGCCGAAAACCAGGCAAACCAAGGGCACGACCAGCAGCACGAGGCTCAGCATGCCGATCAGGCCCTTTGATACATCCCCGCCGAGGTTGAAGAGGCCGAAGGAGGCGGCCAGCAGAATCAGCGCGTAGGCGATGACGATGCGGCTGCGGATGATGTCCTTGATGACGTATTTGACGATCTTAAGCATCGGCGGATTCACGCATGATTTTGGCGATGACGCGCCCGAGTTTCGGATCGCCGTATTCTTCGAACAGGTCGGCGATGGGACGATAGAAACGGACTTGACCATCCATCAGATAGAGCACGTCACTGGTGATCTCGTCGAGATCGCTGAGGATGTGCGATGTTAAGAGGATGAGTTTGTTTTTAGCGCGTTCGGCGCGGACTTTATCCTTGAGAATCTCCGCCGCTAACGGATCGAGACCGGCGGTCGGTTCGTCGAGGATCATGATCTCCGGGTCGAAGAGAAAAGCGAGGCAGGCGCTTAGTTTCTGGCGCATGCCGCCGGACAGGGTGCGGGCTGTCTTGTGGGCGATCTTGCCGATTTCGAATGCTTCGACCAGATCTTCGTCGGTGCGCGTGTGGGAGTCTCGACGGATTTCCCGCATCATTTCGATGATTTGTCCGACGCGGAGGTGGTCGGGAAAACGTCCGATCTGCGGCATGTAGCCGATGTTGCGACGTAGCATCGGTTTTTTTAACAGGCACTGGTCATCAAGGGTGAGTTCGCCCTTTTCCGGTATTACCAATCCAAGCACACATTTGATGAAGGTGGTTTTTCCTGATCCGTTAGGGCCGATGAGCAACACCGATTGTCCGCGCTCCATCGACACGCTCACGTCGTCCAGCGCGCGCAGGCGTCCGAAGGACTTTGTGAGGTGGCGTGAACTAATCATGGCGGGAGACTCAAGACACAAGACGCAAGAAAAGAAAGGGCATACGGTGTCTGAGGTGTTTGTAGCGGCGGTCTGCGACCGTCGAAGCGTGAGAGATGCAAAACAGCCGGGGTGATGCCGTCATTTTGGCAGCAAAACGGCGTCTACGACGTGCACGATTCCGTTCGAGGCGGTGACGGTGCCGATGATGGTTGCACTGTCATTGATGGTGACTTTCCCGTCCTTGACGTTGATTTTAACGGATCCGCCGCTGGCGGTGCCGATGCTCTTGCCGTCAGTGAATTTGTCTTCTGAATATCCACCAATCAACACGTGGTATTGAAGAATGTCGGTGAGTTTTTCTTTGTTTTCAGGTTTGAGCAGTTCTTCGACGGTGCCTTTGGGAAGTTTGTCAAAAGCCTCGTTGGTCGGAGCGAAAACGGTGAATGGACCGGCATTTGAGAGCACGTCCACCAGTTCGGCGGCTTTGATAGCGGCGACCAATGTGGTGTGGGCGGGACTGCCGACGGCGACTTTTACGATGTCTTTTTGCGAGACATCGTCGACGACGGCGGATTGGCCGGAAACCGGTGAGTTGTCACCGGATTCGCCGGTGGTGGCATCGGGTGAGGATTTTTCGCACTGGGTGAGCATGAGCACGGCGGCGGTTCCGAGCAAGAGGCGGTTCAAGGACTTGGTTTTCATGGTTTTGCGGTTTGCTGGTATTCAGGTGACTTGGGGAAGGAATGCGGGCGAATGGCGGGTGAATCATCCACCACTCGCTCCGGAGTGATCGAAGGAAATGCTTTCTCCGCCTGATCTAGTAAGTGGACGACAGGGCTGCGCAGCAGCAGTACCGACGAAGGAATGCGACCGACAACCACCGCATAGAGACTGACCGGGCGGAATGGAACGTCGCCGGTGCCATCGCGTTTCAGATCGTAGCCTTCGTATTTGTCCCAGTAGTTGTTTTTGAAACGGTTGTTATCGAGTTCGCCATCGGCGGCGATATCGAAGGAATTTCCGGTGAAGTTGTTCTTGCTGTAGTTGTTATCGGAACTGCTGCCTTGCACTTGGATGGCCCAGCCGTTTTCGGAAAAGTGGTTGTTTTCGATCTCCATCCGGTTGGAGCCGTGCAGCGCGATGGCGATCGAGTTGCGTTCGAACGTGTTGCCCGTGATGCGGCCGTCGGTCATGTCCTTGAGCATGAGTCCGTAGGCGGCGCTGCCCCAGTTGTTAGAAAAGTGATTAGAGCTCATCTCGACATTGCGGGTGTACATCACGGCCACGCCAGCGCCGTTGCGTTCGAAGCGGTTGTGGCGATAAGCGCTATCATGTGAAAACATGTAGTGGAGTCCGTAGCGGAGGTTGTCTTCGACTTTGTTGTGTTCGATCAGCGATTTGCTGGCGAATTCCAGATAGATTCCATCCCGATGATCGCGGACTGTGTTGCCTGTGACGGTGATTTTCTGACAAGACCAGAGGTGGATGCCATTTCCGGATTCCTGTTCACCGCCTTTTTTTCCGAGAACATCGTTTTCAATGACCCGGCAATCGTTGGCCTTGGACAGATAGATGCCGAAATTGCAGCCGCGCAGGCGGTTGTTGGAAATTGTCGCCGTGCTGGTTTCGGAAATCTTGATACCCGCGAAATCCTCGAGGCTGCTGACACCGCTGTTGCGGACTTCAAAACCGCTGATTTCAACTCCTGACGCGGTGATGGTGATGACTTCATGTTTTCCCTGGCCATCGACCACCGGCCAATCCTCACCGGTGAGTTTGATGGACTTGTCCACCTTGATATTGCCTTCCTGATAGGTTCCGGGATGGACGATGACCGTATCTCCGGCGCTTGCTGCGGTGATTGCTGCGGTGATCGTGCCATGGGTTTTACCAACACCCACATGAAGTTCCGAAGCGGCACAGACCACTGGAATGAGGGCGATTGCTAGCAACAGGCGAATCACGGGGTTCACGGGATTGGAAACTCTTTCATGATGTTTTCCCAGGTCAGAAAAACTCCGGCGTCGCCCAGACCGTCGAGCACGGTTTGCGCGGAAGTTTTGTCGCAAAATGCCGCAATGTGGCTGCGCATCGGCGAGCGGATTTTGTCGTGTTTCACGAAAACCATTTGATCCGCGTTCATCAGCCCTCCACCCTCGTTGAAGGTGATAATGAAACGCTTGCCTGA
>CAYRLT010000585.1:0-4733 GCA_964425095.1 uncultured Luteolibacter sp. | reverse complement strand
GTCTTGGCTGTCGAGGCGTTCGATGATGGTAGGGCTGGTGAAATCCTCGATGGTGACATGCAGCTCGTTCTTCTTGCGTTTCACACTGACTTTGGCGCTGGCGGGCGTGTGGGTCATGAACTTGCCGTATTTCGGATCGGTGCGGAGTTCGATGACTTCGATCTTGTTCGGCACGTCGCCGCGCTTGCGGAGGCGGCCCCACTCGGTGAGCCAGGTTTCGCAGGCGAGTTCCTTGCCAAGGCAGACCAGCAGGATGTCCCGCTCGTCGTTCTCGCGGGCTTTGAGTTCCTGCTTGAGTTGCTCCAGATCGGTCGGGCTGAGCGGGTGGTTGAAGGGGATGATTTTGACGAGGCGCTTGCCTTGGATGCCGTCGAAATAGGCGTCCGTCTTGGTGCGGGTGACGCCGATGTGCTCGCAGGCGAGCGCCACGGCTTCGTTGTGCTGGATGGCGAGGTCGTAATCGTTAACGCGGTGGACGCGGAAGGAGAGCGCGGCTGGTGTGATGGCGTTAGACTCCGCCACTTCGCCGCCAAACAAATCGCCTTTGGCTTTTTCCGCATCCTTCTTTTTCTCTGCGAGTTGATCGCGGATAATGGCTTGCAGGCGTTTGCTGGTGGTCTGAATGGCTCCCTTGTTGATGTCGCAGGCAATCCAGCGACGACCGAGTTTTTGCGCCACGGCAGCGGTGGTGCCGGAGCCGATGAAGCAGTCGAGGACCAGATCACCGGGGTTGGATGATGCGGATAAAATTCGCTCAAGCAAAGCTTCCGGCTTTTGTGTTGGATAATCTTCTCTCTCATTGGCCTGTGAAGCGATGACTTTAACATCAGTCCAAATAGATTGAATAGCGATCCCTTGATGCTCGTCGGCGTATAGTTTCAACCTTGGCATTCCCCCCTCTTTCTTAGGCCATTGAATGCGACTTGCGGCATCCATTCTTTCGAGTTCTGTTGGTGGCACACTCCAGTGTCTTCCTCCAGAGCCTGGATTTATGCCACGCCAAACCTTGCCGGTTTCTCCATTGCGCAGTCCGGGTGCCGTGAGAACTACACTTTGATAACGGCGGTTTGTTCCCCCCTCTACAATCGGGAATGTCTCTTCGATGTCGTCCTCATGAACTGCAACCCTTCTTTGATTGAACGTAAACCGGTCACCTTTGGTGAAAAAGAAAACGGTGTCATGAATATGATTGAAGGTTGATGAATCTGAGCGGGCTGTTGTTCGCTTCCAGACGATTTCATTTTTGAATGATTCTGAGCCGAATACCTCATCCATCAAAAGCCGAAGCATATGAGATCGCCTTGAATCGCAGTGAAGGTAAATAGATCCACCTTCCCGCAACAACTCCTTCAACAGGATTAGCCGCTCATACATGAACTGGAGGTAATTGTCGTTAGCCCAGATGTCGGTGTACTGGACCTGTTCGCCGAGCGAGTAGGTTTCCCCTTCGATTTTGGCGAGGGCGCTTTTGCCGCGCAGGGTGACCTTGCGGACGTAGTCAGCAGCCGAGTCGAATGGGGGGTCGATATACACGATATCCACCTTGCCGCGATAGCCGTTGGCAAGCAGGTGGGCGAGGACTTCCTTGTTGTCGCCGTAGTAGAGGTTGCCGCTGGCTTGCAGGGCGCTTGCAGAAGCCAGTTCTCCGCCGGGATCGAAGGTTTCTACGAGTTGCGCGGGAAACGCGGTGACGCGGGAGAGTGGTTTCTTGCCAACCCATTGCAACATCGGCCGTCCTTTGGCCGCGCCGAGTTTTACCTCGGTGGACTTGGGCGCGGGCGCTACGGCAGGAGATTCTGGGGCAGGCTTGGCGGCGGTTTTCTTTTTGGCGGGCATATTAGACAGGAGGTTCGTAAATACGGACGCGGCCTTCCTCAACAATCCAGAGGGAGCCCTCGAACGGTTGAGTTTTCAGCGCACCAGAGAAGGTGGCGAGGAGATGATGGAGGACTTCCTCGCTCATGCGGACTGAGGCGCGCAGCACGGCGATCCCATGATGTTCGGAAGGTGGAAAGCGGAAGGGATTGGCGAAGTCCAGATCGAGAGTGACGATGCCGCGCTCATCCGAACGACAGCGGGCGGCCACTTGCTCATCGGTGGCGGAGCAAAGATCCTGCTCCGGCACGGTGCAGACGTCGTGCCCGGCTTCTGCGAGCAGATCCCGGCCCCGCAGGCCGAGGTTTTCATCGAGCTTCAGTTTCATGCGACGGGCTCCAAGGCGACGGACACAAAGCGCTCATGGGACATCGCAGAACCGTAGGCGATGCAGGCATGAATGTCTTCCAGGGTGATCTGCGGGAAATGGGAAGCGATGATTTCCTGCGGCGTGAGACCGTCCGCGAGGAGATCGAGCACCATGGAGACCCAGATGCGATGTCCGCGAATGCAGGGACGGCCTCCGCAGCGGGCAGGATCGATCCAGATATGGGCGTGGAGGTCTGAGGTATTCATGTTGGTGTGGTAAGGTTGGACCTGCTGGAGATGCTAAGGCGTATTGAAAGCGGAATCAACCGGGATGAAAATCAGAGAGTGAACTCATCCAGAGGTCATTGAGCCGGAGGATGGAAGTGATGAGGAAATGGAGACGCTGGGCGAGATTGGCGTGGGTGGCGGTGATTTCCAGACGGCCATTCAGAAAGCGCACGCCGCACCCGGCGACGGCGCGCTGGATGAGGATTTGCTTGCGCTCGGAGTCTTCGATTTTCACGCCCAGATCGCTGAGATTGTCGAAGGTGTTGCCGTCGTCATGGAGGAGGAATTCCCCGCCGGAGGGTTCGAGGAAGACGCGGATTCCATCGTTGAAGGGATCGAGGAAAGGCGTGCTGAGCACCTGCGTGCCACCTTGGTCGCGGGAGTTGATGCGCTCGCGCAGCCAAGCTGAGTATTCAAGGGCTAGATCGGGTGTGGCGAGGGCGACCATGTTAAATCAGGAAATGAAGGCTTGGGCTTCGTCAGTCGCTCCGGCACGGAGGGTTGATCCAGCGAAGACGAGTTCGTATTTCAGGCGATCCGGATTGAGGCCGGACCAGCGTTTGAGGGCGACGGCTTTGGTGCCTTCGTGGGTGACGGGTGGCTGATTGGCGTCGTCGCGTTTCAGGTCTTCGAGGATTCCGGCTTCGTGTTGCTCGCTCTTGATCTCGATGATGAGGCAGCGGCCATCCTTGCGGCGGAGGATGAAGTCCGGGGTGTAGGAGCGCCATTTGCCGTCGGCGTCCTTGTATTCGATGGCGAAGTCGGTCTTGGAGGAACTGGTGAGCGCGCCGGTGAAGTAGAGATCCTCGACTTCCTCGGGTTTGATGCCGAGCTGATGGAGGAGCGTGGTGAAGAAGTCGGCCTCGGGTTGGGAATCGAAGTTGTAGGGATCGTAGTGGAAACCGAAGTTGTCGGAGTTCGAGTATTTTTCCCAAGAGAGAAGGAGATGAGACTTGGTGACGGGGTAGCTGATCTCGGCGGTGTAGGTTTCTGCGCCGTCGGCGTCGATCTCGCGGGTGAAACCTTCGGGTTTGACGAGAGCGAGCGCCACGTCGATTTGCTCCTCGATGATGTCGTAAGCGCTGGTGGCGGCTTCGACTTGAGCGGCGAGCGCCGGGAGATGGTTTTCCGGCAGGTCGCCGTCCGGGTAGAGAGCGGTGAGCTGGGACTTGATGGCCCAGAAGTCGGCACGATAGACGGCGGCGAGTTTGGTGGAGGCGGTGTAAAGATCAAGGGTCTCGGCGGCAGCGCTGATTTCCTGGGTGGGAGAACTGGCGGTGAGGATTTCGCCTCGCGAGGAGGGCGTGGCGAGATCGAAGGACTGGCGGGTGAGCGAGCCATCGCCAGTGATGTCCGGGACGGTCAGGACGAGCGGTGCCGGAGGATTGGCGCTGCGCTGGACTCGGCGGATGGTTTGTTTCACGACCAGTGGCGGAATCTTCACTTGCCGCAGGCGGATGGTGGCGAGTTTACTGTTGCTGCCCGCGATGTTCAGGTCGTTGAGGGACTCATTGTAGGTTTCCTGGAGTTCCTTATCGAGGGTCTTCCGGTTGTCCTCGGTGAGATAGATGCTGGCGGGGTGGATGTTTCCCGGAACCTCGCGCAGGCAACGGCAGGCTGCCTGAAGGACGAAGTTGTTGCTGGTGCGGAGCTGGCGGGCAAGGGCGGTGGCGAAGAGGCTCGGGCAGTCCCAGCCTTCCGTGCCGATGTTCACTAGCAGGATGATACGGTGGCGGGAATCCGGGTCGTTCAATCGATCGAAGGCGGCTTTCTCGGCGGCGCTGGATTCGTTGGTCATGGAGAGCACGCAATCGGCGGGATAGCCGAGGGCCATGAGCTTGGCTTCGATGAGCGGGCGGGCTTCCTTGAGATCGGCGACTTGAGGGAAGTAGAGCGCGAGTTTAGCCGGATGACCGGCGGGAAGAGTGACGGTGCCGTATTTCCCGATGAAGTCGTCGAGCACGGCGGCGAGGAAATCGTCGAGGCTTTGGTTGTCGAAGGTGTAGGCGTGGATATTTCCGGCGACGGACTTGAGAATGCCATCCTTGATGCCTGCGGAGAGGCCATACCAGAAAACCACGTCGAGCAGGGGCTGGCGTTTCAGATAGGGCGTGCCGGTGGTGTTGACCACGGTGATGAGGTTTGTCTGGCGATGGAGGTAGTTGATGGTTTCCCGGACGCGCTTGAGGCTCTTTTCCATGCCAGCGCCGTAGGTGTGGTGAGCTTCGTCCGAGAAGACAGCGAGGTGAGGTAGGCTGGCA
>CAYRLT010000584.1:0-3603 GCA_964425095.1 uncultured Luteolibacter sp. | reverse complement strand
GCGCTCGATGAATTCGACCAAGCAGTTGACATCATCAAACTTAAATACCTTGCCCTTGCCGGTGACAAATTCCGCGCCGAAACGTTTATCGACGATGGTCATATTGCATTCTGCACACGGGTCCTTGCCGAAGTCGATGGCTTGCGGTCCCTTGTCGCAGCTAGGAAGCACCAACACAGCGCCCAGAATGACTACAAGTGAGCCGATATGGGTGAGTTTGGAATCCTTAACATGTTTGGAGCGGGTCCGCCAGAGTTCCCATGCGAGCAATGCCACGATGATGCCACCGACGATGATGAGAACCCAACCGCCTTTGTCAGGACCTGAGTAGGCGGTGAAGTTGAGCAGGTTCTTGTAGCCGAGGATGGGCGGATCATAAGTCATGCCTGGCACGGAGATGGCCGCTTTGGGATTCAGGTTATGACCGTAGTCGTGGCCCCATCGATAGAAGTCCCAGAGGCCGAGGCCGGCAGCAAGGAACAATGCCGCGACGAATGTTTGAAGAAACAACCTGCGGCCGATGATGGCTGGCAGCAGCCCTAGGAAAATCAGAAAGCCTAGGGCATATTTCATGTATTGGAATTCAGGAAACATCTCCTCCTTGATCAACTTCATACCAATGTAATGGTTGAGGCCGTTGATGATGTCGAAATCGCCGCTCAGGTGATCGAGCCAGATTTTCATGTTGAGGCCCTCTGGATATTGGGGTGCCCAGAGTTGAATTTCCCACATCGGCAGGCGGTATGCGGCGAGCATCGAGAGTGCTCCGATCACTAACAAGATTCGGGTCACTGGATGGAGCTTTTTCATACGAATGGTCGGAGCGTTGATTCCCGTGGTGCTGGCGGCCCGAGTCAGCGGCCGCCAGCGAGAGAGCGGGAAAGGATGGGTTGGAGTGGTTTACTCTGGTGCGGTGTCGCCGATGCCGAAACGGAGCGGCACATCGGAATTCGCCGGGGAAACGCGGGCGTATCCTTGCATTTCCTGGTGAAGAGCCGAGCAGAAGTCGGTGCAATAGAACGGTGAGATGCCAACGCGTGTGGGTGTCCACTTGAGCGTACAGGTTTCGCCCGGCATGATTAGCAACTCGGAGGTTTTGCCACCCTTGACGGCGAAGCCGTGAGGCACATCCCAGTCTTGTTCCAGGTTGGTGACGTGGAAATAGACTTCGTCACCGACCTTGATGCCTTCGATGTTGTCCGGGGCGAGGTGAGAGCGGATGGCGGTCATGTACACATGAACCACGTTGCCCTCGCGCACGACTTTCGCATCCTTTTCACTCTTGGTGACGTAGGCGTGATGGTTGTCTTCAAGTCTGTAGATCTTCTTCGAGCGTTTTTCGATCAGTGCCGCAGGAAGCGCCTCGGCATAGTGCGGCTCGCCGACCGTTGGGAAGTCTAGCAGAAGTTTGATTTTGTCGCCGGAGATATCATACAATTGCGCGGACTGGGTGAGTTCCGGTCCGGTGGGCAGGTAGCGGTCTTTGGTGATCTTGTTGTAGGCGATGGCGTATTTGCCGTGTGGTTTGACTGTGCAACCGCCGGGGATGGTCATGTGGCCGACCGAGTAGAAGGTGGGGGAGCGGTCCACGACTTGGAGGGTTTCGATGTTCCATTTGACGATCTCCGAAGTCACAAACATCGAAGTGTATGCAAAGCCCTTGCCGTCAAACTCGGTGTGAAGCGGGCCTAGGCCGGGTTTTTTGACCTCACCGTGGAGGACCGAATCATATTTCAGCACCGGGATGCCTTGGAAGTCGCCGTCGTAGTTCTTGGTGGCGATGGCGGCTTTCATCTTGTCGAATGAGAAGACCGGGATCAGAGCGGCGAGTTTGCCGCTGCCAACGATATAACTTCCGGTGGGATCGGTATCGCAGCCGTGCGGCGATTTCGGGCAGGGCATGAAATAGACAATGCCGGGGAGTTCCGTTGGATCAAGGATGGTGACTTCTTCCTCGATGGTTGAGGTGGCCGAGTGAGTCTCCTCGCTCCAGACGTTGTGCACGTGCTTGTTGCGGGATTTGCGGCCCTTGCCGGCTTTGATATACTCTTCGCATTTTTTCCAGTCGATCGCGCCGATGAAGTCCTTGTCCTTCTGCGAGGCGTTCACTTCGAGCAAAGTGTGGGCGAGTTCGCTGTTATAACATGAGAAGAACATCCAGCCGTGCGATTTCTGTTTGCCGGCGCGGGCGAGGTCGATATCGATGCCGGGCAGCAGGATTTGGAAGGCAATCTTCATGCGTCCGGTATCCGGAGCCACGGAGATCATGCTGAAGGTGCTTCTGAAGTTTTTCTTGAACGAGGAAATCGGCACATCCGGGTTGGATCCCTCGTCATCGAGTGGATAGGCAAAGCGAGTGCCGGCGACGATGTATTCCGAATTTTCTGTGATGAAGGGCGAGGAGTGGTTGCCGGAACTGTTGGGGATTTCTAGGATCTCCTCGGCCCGGAAAGTTTCAGTGCTGATGCGTGCCACGCGCGGGGTGTTATTGGCGTTGGCGAAGACCCAGCGGCCGTCGTGTTCGCCGTTCGTCTGCGAGAGTGAGAGGTGATGCTGGTCGTCCCAAGGTTCGAAGCCATTGGAGGTTTGAAGCATGGGCTTGGTCTCCTCGCTAAAGCCCCAACCTGCTTCCGGATCTGCAGAAAAGACCGGGATTTCTCGTAGCAGACGGCCTGAGGGCAGTCCGTAAACCGCAACCTGTCCGCTGAATCCGCCGGAGACAAAGTTGTACATTTCATCCTTTTTTCCGGGTGGAACATAGACTTTTTCAGCAGTTCCGCTTTCGACTTTCTGGATGACGCCCTTGGGTTTGCAACTGGTGGCGATCAGCGCGGCGGAGAGCGCTAGCAGCACCGCGGTGGCTTGATTGGTTTTTGATTTCATTGATTTTCGTCAGGTTGGATGGTTCGTGATTCTGGAATTATTTTTCGCCATCGTTGTGGCGCATGAACTCAAGGACTTCACGGGCCTCGGGTTCAGTGATGTTCTGGTTGGGCATGCGGACGAGACAGAGTTCGAGGAGTTTCTGCGCTTCTTCATCGGTCTCGAGCATCATGTCCACGTTGGTGATCATGTTCATGATCCACGTGGGTTGGCGTCTTTTGGTGACGCCCGTCCAGCCGGGGCCGACGAGGCGTTTTTCATCGAGTCTGTGGCAAGCGAGGCACTTCATGTCGTAGGCGGCTTTGCCCTTGGTGACCCACTCCTGATTGAGTGGGGTGGTGAGTTCCACGGTTTTGATTTCCGGGCCGCGAACGACCGCATTGGGGTCAACCAGATCTGCGGGGCTTGGAGACTCGGCGGCAGCTTTTTCAGCATCTTCTTTGGAGCCGCAGGCGCTCGCCAGAAACGCACACGAGACGAGTGGTAGGATGAATCGTTTTCCGGACATGGTGATGTTATGGAATATGAGTTTCGCTTGGATCGAGGTGGAGTTTTTATCGTTTAAGCACCGAATGAATATAATCTGAATTTCGCTTGGATCGAGGTGGAGTTTTGTATCGTTTGAGCACCGAATGAATATATTCTGAATTTCGCCGGCATCGTTTTCAAGAAAAAAAGATCATGAATTCGTTTTTAATGGAAGTGTGGATGGAGTCGGGT
>CAYRLT010000583.1:0-2685 GCA_964425095.1 uncultured Luteolibacter sp. | reverse complement strand
GTTGTCCCCCCCCCCCCCCGTGTCGGGTGTGCGCCATAATCCACGTTCTATCCCTTTGGTGCGGCGCTCCAATCGACACTCAACCATAGCCGCTGTCCAGTGGTGAAGCTTCCCTCCTTTTTATCGAGGATCAGCCATGGTTCGGTGGTCTTCGCTCGCCATTCGATCACTCCCTTGCCCTTGTTGAATAGGTCAATGAGCCGCCGCCCTTGCGTGAACACACTGAGATCCGCCACCACTTCGGCACGCCCGCCTTCCGGGGCGACCTCGAGCGCTGGCGGTCCGAGACCATTGAACTCGCCGAGCGGCGGCATCTCGAACTGGTGGCGCTGATTTCCCCACGGCCCGGGTGCTGGGGACATCATGTGCCGCCATTTGTCTCCGGCGATGATCAGGCCAGTGTTGTAGTTATCCGTTAGATCAACGATTCGTCCGGCAGCGGCGCGTGCGCGACGGGCGTAGTCGGATGCGATCGCGCGGCCTCTGGCGGCGTGGTGCACGCTTTTATCGGCGCAGATGACCTTTTCATTGATCAAGGCGGCGCATCTTACCGGATAGAGGACAAGCTGGAAAAACGCGTCTTTTCGTTCGTTTGGGGTTTTCTGATAGATCGCTTCAGCGCGCTTTGATATGGACTGATAGCGTTCCAGCCTCCGCTCGGCTTCGTCGCCGAAATGATCATGGGAAAACCAAGAGTATTCGAGCGGTTGGTCTTTCTTGAATTGCACCAGATGCTCCGGGCGGCGCGTGAAACCAAGTTGATAGTATTCCTCCATGATTTCGGCGATTTCATCGGCAAAGAGCTCATCGAGATCGCGTGCGGCCCATCCGCTGAGAAACTCACGGATGTTGTCGGGTCGCCATTTTCCGGGGTCCCACGCCATATTGAGAAAGAACTCGGTGCCGATCTCTCCCGGTTTGATGTCGCCGACGTTGAGCACCCAGAGTTTGTTCGCATCGTATTGCCACGCCTTGTTCATTTCGGCGAAAATCATGGCCGGTGGCATTGTGTTGAGCCAAGTGTAGGCGGTGGTCGCGCCATTGAGTCATTGGAGGTGATAATACACGCCCGATCCGCCAGGGCGGCGGCGCTCGGATTCATTTGGCAGACGCCGGAGGTAGCCGAAGTTGTCGTCCGGCCAGCAGATGATCGCGTCCTCGGGCACTTTCAATCCCGCTTCATACATTCCCAACACCTCGGTGTAGGGAATGAAAACCTGAGGCACCTTTGTCGGGTTGGGATTGACGTGGCGCGTCAGGATCGAGCGTTGATCACTGAAGACATTTTCCAGCAAGCCGATTTTCTCAGCGAGTGTGCCGGTGGCAACCATCGGTTCGTCGTCCTTGCCGCGCATGCCAATGGTGTAGAGGTTTTCATAGCGGCCGTTTGCCTGGATTCTGCGTTCCCAGTAGCCACGGATCGCATCGCGGTTGAGCAGATAGTTCCATTCGCCGCCGCCTTCACGGTCCCACTCGGCACCGTGCATGTTGTTGCGCAGCATCGGTTCGATGTGGCTTGAGCCCATCACGATCGCGTAATCATCCGCCACTTCCTTGTTGCGTGGGTAGCTGTTGAACGGGTTCGTCTCGAGATGCATCGCCGGCCACAGGAGGTTGGCTCGCAGGCGCAGTAGTAGCTCGAACACCTTGGCGTGGGTTTTCGGGCCGAGCCCTTTTCCTTCTTCCTGTGCGAAGGTTTTCTCCGCCCACGGCCGGATTCCCCACATTTCGTCGTTGATGAAAATACCACGATATTTCACCACTGGCGGACCGATCTTCAAGCGTTCCGCAGAGACGTGCAGCGCATCCCGCCGCTGCGGAGTCACATCCGCCCACCAATACCAAGGCGAGACACCGATCCTTCGCGACAACTCATAAACCCCGTAGGCCGTGCCGCGACGATCGCTGCCGACGATAACCAGTCCCTGCGCTACTCCGGGCAATGGGTTCGCAATCATCTCGATCACAAACGACTCCCACTCGCCCGTCAGCCCGCTGACATCTAATTTTCCCGCAGCAATCAATCCGTCGATCACGCGGCTCCGACCGATTGTGCCTACGATGACTGCATCCGCTGACAATCCATCGGTTGTATGTTTCAGTTCAGGCCGTCTTCCGGTCACCCGTTCGACATCCGCCACCAAGTCGCCAGCAGCGATCCTCGCCACTTTCCAATCGTCCTCCGAAACGTAGATATCAGCGGTGGTTTTTTCGGTCGCCAGAGGAAAACGATCCGCCGCCGATTTTCCGCGGACATACTCGCTGGCGATCGCGGCATTGGCCGGACCGAAGCCGGCGAAAACGATCAACCACAGCATCCGAATCGCTGCGATACGCACCATTACCGGGAGCAGGCGTTTGGAGGGAAATACGTTCATTTCTATAGTGGTGAATGCTCGCCCAATTAGGGCCAACGGGTCAAGGGTGGAGCTTCGAATGTTGAGTCCTAAGCTCAATGCCTTTAATTTGCACAGATCGCTGAAAAAGTGGACCGAAATCACAAGTATGTATTTTTGATGCCTGGCAAGGCATCAGTTAAAATATCTTGTCACCATCTTTAAAAATGGGACAATCGAGAATCTAGTGGGTAATACCGTTTTTGGCGATCGAATTGATGATCTCGTTTAGGAAAGTTGCCCGCAAGGTTCCGCTGCGAGAATGGGCCTCTTTAAAGCTCGTCGGAGC
>CAYRLT010000582.1:0-3241 GCA_964425095.1 uncultured Luteolibacter sp. | reverse complement strand
AAGAGCAAGCCCCGTCAAATCAAAGGACGGGCAAGGGCGAAGTTTAAAATCCGAAATGGCGGCAAACCGCCAAAAGTCCGGGAGCAACCGAAAATCATCGAATTAATCCGCAAATGCGCTTAAGTGGCCAGTATTGGCCGGTCCGCCCACTTGTCGCTTGTGCCTTAAACCGCAGCTGAAACGTGAATGCTTGGCGCTTTGGATTTCGCATTTTCAAGCGCATCCCATTCGCACCGCCATGCGGCGGAAAAGTGGGCGCTACCGATAGGGTGATTATGCATTGAACCCATCCGATCTTTGCGCGCGAACTCCTACATGCTGGATGGATTGCGAAAATACCGTCCGGTGTTGCTTGGAAATTCTGACTGAATTTCCAATTGGAAAATTTGTGGAGGAGGGGCAAATTCCCGTGCAGCAGTTATGTTGCTGCGGCCACTGCGAATATTTATGACAATTACCACGATTCTTTTTTTGATCCTTGGGCTGGCATTATTGGTCGCCGGTGCTGAATTTCTGGTGCGGGGCGCATCGCGTCTGGCGACCGCTATCGGGATATCTCCGCTGGTGGTGGGGCTGACGGTGGTGGCGTTTGGGACCAGCACGCCGGAGCTGTCGGTGAGTGTGATGTCCGCTTATGCGGGCCAGGCAGATCTGGCGCTTGGCAATGTGGTGGGCAGTAATATTTTCAACGTGTTGGTGATTCTCGGTTTGGCGGCGTTGATCGTGCCGCTGGTGGTGGCGCAGCAATTGATTCGCTTTGATGTGCCGGTGATGATCGGGGTTTCTTTTCTGCTAATGCTGCTGAGCCTTGACGGAAACATCGGGCGCTTGGACGGCATATTGCTCTTTAGCGGGGTGGTGGCCTACACGATTATTCTCATTCGCCTGAGTCGCCGCGAGAGCAACCTTGAGGTGAAGGCGGAGTATGAGAAGGAATTCGGAACTAAGGAACGGGCCGGCGGATGGTGGAAAAACATCGGCCTGATGGTCGCAGGTTTGGCGGCTTTGATGTTGGGCTCGAAATGGCTGGTGGATAGCGCTGTCTCGATTGCTCAGTCGTTCGGAGTGTCCGAGTTGGTAATCGGCCTGACCATCGTGGCGGCGGGCACGTCGATGCCGGAAGTGGCGACCTCCGTGGTGGCGGCCCTGCGCGGTGAACGGGACATTGCGGTTGGCAATGTGGTGGGCAGCAATATTTTTAACATTCTCTGTGTGCTTGGTCTCGCATCGGTTGTTGCGCCGGCCGGGATCAATGTTTCCAGTGCTGCGCTGCGCTTTGACATTCCGGTGATGATTGCGATCGCGGTCGCTTGTTTGCCGGTTTTTTTCGCTGGAAACCAGATCACCCGAGCCAATGGCGCTGCATTTCTCGCTTACTATGGGGCGTATCTGGTCTATTTGATTTTCACGGCGACAGAGCACGAGGCGCTCGGCACCTATCAGGCGGCGTTGATGTATTTTGTGCTGCCGATCACGGCGCTCACGCTCTTTTTTATCACGGTGATGGGTTTCAAGGCGAAGACATCGGCGGGCTGATTCAGGAGGGTCAAAAAGTGTTAGGCTGTGTCCATGAGGTGACAGTGAAAAGCGCTTCGCTCACCTCATTCGGCGTCGCTGCCTACTTCGCTGAAGCCACGCAGGCCACGAAAGCGATGCCGGGGCAAGTTGGTTTCCCATGGGTATGACGGCCACAGTCCGCCGCTTGAGCGTACGCACATAGACCTTTTGCCAAAAGTTAGTTTCGCTATTCGGAGTGCGTTCTGCAGACGGATCTGATGAATTTCGGACGATCTATCATGTGTCGGATCGATTCAATAAGTTTGTCGCTGAGGTCGATTTGCTTTTCCTCGCGCAACCAGCCGCAAGGATTGACGACGTTCCAATGGGTTTCGCCTGCCAGCGATGGATCATCGACAACAGCAAGAATATCCGACTCGACGCTTGCCTCGTATGCGGTTGAGGCAAGCGACCTGCCCGATGAAACCGCCAAAAAGTTGCCGCGCCACCCGTCATGGACGGCTACATCATCCTCGCGGAACCACTTTTGGCGCCCCATCGCTGATGTGTGTGCTCGCGCCTATGCTCGAAAACTCCGCCGGTGCGATGTTGTTTCGGGTCCGATCCAATCTCATGGCCACCCGGATCTAGCAACTCTCCGGCGGCTCATGACTGGTGAACATCAAGGTGATCAAACCGGGCACCCGCCGCAAAATCGGCACCCTCCGGCTGCGCGAGGTCCACGCCGAAATTCATTAACTTCTTCAAGGACACAAGATCGGAGAAGAGGAGGGCGGTTCATTTGCCTTTCATCGGCATGCGAGTCTGTATCTCGCGGTCCCAGTAAGTCGGCCGGATGCGTAAATCCGGCCCTGCCGCTCATCAACTTCTTCTCTCTCAACCCTCAACTTCTTCAATTGACAGTGAAATTCCGAGACAGCTGAAATAACATATGACGCGTGACCGTAGTGTCACCATGTCATCTGCACACAAGGCATGCGGCACCCGGCGATTCTTTGCTATCGCGGTTTTTCTCGCCATGGCGGTCGGACACGTTGGCGCCGAATCCGCGCCATCCGTCCCGGAGCTGCAAGCCGACTTCCGCAAACTAGAATTCGGCATGTTTATCCATTTCAACATGGAGACTTACCATGATGTTCAGTGGGCGGAGGGTTACAAGGATCCCTCCAGCTTCAATCCCGGCGGGAAAATCGACACCGACGCCTGGGCCGCCGCCGCCAAATCCGCCGGCATGACCTATGCGGTTCTAACCGCAAAGCACGTCAGCGGTTTCTGCCTGTGGGACAGCCAATACACGACCTATGACGTGATGCATCCGGACTGCCCCTACAAGCAGGACCTCGTCGCGCAGTTCATTAAGTCGTTCACCAGCCGCGGCCTCAAAGTGGGTCTCTACTATTGCTGGCGTGACCCGGGAAGGCAAGGTCACCGGCCTGCGCGCCCGCGGCGGTCATCAGGTGGACATCGAATGGAAAAACGGCAAGGTCACCAGTTATAAGATTCGGTCGACGCAACCCGCAGATGTCACAGTCCGCGTGAACGGCGAAACGAAGACGATTCGTTCGGAGAAACTCTGAGATGTCGTTTGCCTAAATCGAATGCCACCAGTGATTGACGTTCGAGACCACTGCCAAATTTTGCAACACATCGCTTTGGCACAAGGGAGGGGCGAAACGTGTTCGCCCTGACCATGAATCGACCATGGAAAGCGCTTTACTCACCT
>CAYRLT010000581.1:0-2949 GCA_964425095.1 uncultured Luteolibacter sp. | reverse complement strand
ACTGCGTTAAATTGCGTTCCGTTATGAGCACCACCACCTTTGCGGCCCCGCGCCGCGCAATGCCCCGGGGAGAAATCCCTCTCATTGGACTGGGAACCTTCGGTTCCGATCATGTGAGCAACGATCAAATTGCCGAGTCTGTTGTCGGCGCAGCTGCCATCGGCTACCGGCACTTCGACTGCGCCGAGGTCTATGGCAACGAGGATGCCATCGGGCGCTCGCTGCAAGAAATCATGGACTCGGGTGTGCCGAGGGAGGAACTCTGGATCAATTCCAAGGTCTGGAACAACCACCATAAACCTTCCGACACCATAGCCGCGTGCGAGCGCTCGCTGGAGAACCTTCGCCTCGACTACATCGACCTCTACTTGGTTCACTGGCCCTTCCCAAACTTCCACCCTCCCGGTTGCACCGTGGAATCGCGCAGTCCAGACGCCCGTCCTTACTGCCACTCCAGTTTCATGAGGACTTGGGAGGCAATGGAGGAGCTTCTGCACCGGGGATTGGTCCGCAACATCGGCACCTCCAACATGACGATTCCCAAACTTGAATCGGTGCTCCGGGACGCCTCGGTAAAGCCGGCTGCCAATGAAATGGAACTGCATCCCCATTTCCAGCAAACCGCACTCTTCGACTTCGTCGTGGCAAGCGGAATCCTGCCCATCGGTTACTGTCCGCTCGGCTCGCCAGGTCGTCCCGAGCGGGATCGCACGCCCGAGGACACGGTTGACACCGAAGACCCTGTCATCGTCTCCATCGCGCAGGCCCACGGCCTCCACCCCGCCCTCGTCTGCATCAAATGGGCTGTCCAACGCGGACAGGTTCCGATTCCGATGTCCACCAACCCTCGCAACTACAAAGCCAACCTTCGGGCGGCAATCGAAGATCCCCTTACCGGAGCCGAAATGGCCGCCATCTCGGAAATCGATCGGAACTGCCGACTCATCAAGGGCCATGTCTTCCTCTGGGAGCACGCCTCGGGTTGGGAGGATCTCTGGGATATCAACGGAACAATCGCCTCCTAAAAAAACATTATGCCAATCAACACTCCTAATCACATGCAAGGTGCCGTGCTGCCCGGAAACAGCACCGCCGAAGTCAAGGAATTCCATGTTCCAGAGCCTGGCCACGGGGAAGTCCTCCTCCGCGTCAAAGCCTCCACCATATGCGGCTCCGATATTCGCTGCATCTATCATGAACACCTTGGCAAAGGCCCCGAAGGCTACCAGCCAGGAATGATCGCCGGCCACGAGCCAGCCGGTCAGGTCATTGCCACCGGACCGGGCTGCCGGCAGTTCAAAACAGGCGACCGTGCGATCGTTTACCACATATCCGGCTGCGGGCTTTGCTACGACTGCCGGCGCGGTTACATGATTTCCTGCACACACCCCACTCTCCGCCGCGCCTATGGTTGGCAGCGCGACGGTGGTATGGCGGGTTATCTCCTCGCCGAAGAAAAAGACCTCGTCCACCTGCCGGACTCCTTGAGTTATGCCGATGGCGCTCAGGTCGCATGTGGTTTTGGCACTGTTTACGAGGGGCTCGAGAAGATCGGTATCAGCGGCAACGATGCCGTTTTGATTACAGGCCTCGGCCCGGTCGGTCTCGCAGCAGCCGCTCTCTGCCGCAAGCTGGGCTCTGGCATGATCATTGGCGTGGACGCCATCCCCGAGCGCAACCAGATCGCAAAAGACCTCGGCTTGTGCGATGAAGTGCTCGTCGCCGGGCCGGACAATGAGCACGACATCCGCAATCTCACCGGCGGCCATGGAGTCGAGCGCGCTGTGGAATGTTCCGCCAATCAAGCCGCGCGGGCCATGGCCATCCGCGCGACCCGCAAATGGGGAAGGATGGTCATGATCGGCGAGGGGGGGCGCCTGGAAATGAATCCCTCGCCAGATATGATTCATGACCAAAAAACGCTCTTTGGATCTTGGGTTACCTCCACTTGGAGAATGATGGAACTTGTCGAAAGGTTGGTTCGTTGGAACCTGCACCCGTCTGATTTGATAACGCATCGCTTCCCACTTGAAAAAGTGGGAGATGCCTATGCCCTCATGGCAAGCGGCAAATGTGGAAAAGTCGCCATCTGCTTCGACGAGGAACTGCGATAAAAATCAGAATTTACGAACTCAATATGCTCAAAGGAATACATCCCGCTCTCTCTCCCGACCTCCTCAAAACAATGGCCGAAATGGGCCACGGGGACGAAATCATTCTTGCCGATGCCCACTTCCCAGGCCACTCGGTTAATGGCCGCGTCTTGCGTGCCGACGGCCTGGAAGTAACCACGCTCCTCGAGGCCATGCTTCCGCTGTTCGAGCTCGATAGCTACGCCACCCCTCTGGTGATGATGCAAGCTGTCGAAGGCGATCAGCTCGACCCGACCATCGAGCCAAAATACATGGGCGTCGTCAAACGCCATGCCCCCACGGCGCCGGCACCAGTCCGGGTTGACCGCTTCGACTTCTACACCCGTGCGCAGAAAGCCTTTGCGGTCGTGATGACCGGAGAAACGGCAAAATACGGCAATCTGCTCCTGAAAAAAGGAGTGACACCAAGAAGCCATTGATGCCAACGGCTCTGGGCGATTGCCGTTCAGCCTAGAATCCTCTCATGGTCTGGGCCCATGGCTGAATGCGCGCGCGGTCTGGTTTGCCGCCGCAGACAAGTGGGACGAGGCGCTTACGTCGCTCGAAGCCTCTCTTGCCACCCATCCCGGCTCGTTCGTGGCACTGGCCCTGCAAGGCTTGATCCAATGGAAAATCCGCAACGATGCCACCGCCGGCCGCGCCTCGCTCGAGGCCGCGCTCGTGGCCCGTTTCGACAACAGCACCGCCTGCCACCTCGACACATTGCTCAAGGAACAAGGCGATCACGCAGCCCGCCAACACTTGCTCACACGCTGGACCGATCCGGCCGACTACCGCCACGGCGAAACGGAAGCCG
>CAYRLT010000580.1:0-4178 GCA_964425095.1 uncultured Luteolibacter sp. | reverse complement strand
AAAGAACTGCGTTTCGAAAGTAGGGAAGTTTCCATCCGCCGTCTGGGCGATGGAGTGTTGCTGGTGCCGCTTAAGGCCTCCACGTGGCCGGAAGGATTTTTTAAAAATATCCGTATTGAGGATGCTGATTTCACCCGGCCCGATCAAGGTGAACTCCCAGCTATCGTTGAGTTCACCAGATGATTTACCTTCTCGATACCAACGTCTGTATCGCTGCCATGCGCGGAAATCCTAAAGTCGTGCAGGGCCTTGCCGCCCGCAGACCCGAGGATTGTGCGGTATCGATGGTGAGCGTCTTCGAGTTATTCGCCGGTGTTTTTCGTTGCAATGACCCGGAGGGCGAGGGGAAAAAAGTCTCCACCTTTTTGCAGCCATTTCACCTGTTGCCCTTCGACTGGGACTCAGCTCTGAAAACCGCGGAAATTCGTTTCCAGCTTGAGCAAGTCGGTAACAAAATTGGCCCATACGATCTGCAAATCAGCGGCCAAGCCCTTGCCCTCGACTTGACTCTCGTAACGCACAACACCCGGGAATTTCATCGAGTGAATGGCTTGCGACTCGAAGATTGGGAGTTCAATGGATGATGATGGTGATGATATCGCCGGACTGACATAAGGAGTGTCCGCGCTCCTTATGCTATTTCGGATTGCCTCTTGGGCGATCCCGGAGACGATGAGCGCGCATGGCGTATACGGCAGACCGGGCATTTGAGTTGATTTCCTCCGCACACGAGCGTGGCCGGTTGGCGCATGCATTTTTGATCAGTGGGGCGCATGGTTGTGGGAAGGAGCATCTGGCGGCACGGGTGATCCAGTTGGTGAGTGGGGCGTCAAAAGCGGCGGGTTTTGATTTGTTTGGCGAGCCGGTGGCGGTGGAGACGCCGCCTTTGGATGACTTGGAAAGTGGATGGATTAGGATTGTCCGTCCGCGGATGAAATCCCGGCGGGTCGGGGTCGATGAAATCCGAAACCTTGAGCAAACCTTGCATCTCGCGGCACCCGGTGGTGCTTGCAAGGTGGGTGTGATCACCGAGGCGGACCGCATGAATGACCAGGCGTCCAACGCGTTTCTCAAGACACTTGAGGAGCCGCCGAAGAATACTTTGTTGTTGTTGCTGACCGCGAATCCGCAGCGTTTGCTGCCGACGATTCTTTCCCGTTGCGTGCGCTTGCCGTTGTTAGGTGGGATGCCGTTATTGGCGGAGGGCGGGGGGGAGCTGGTGGCGGCGCTCAATCGTGTGGCGGTGCGGGGATTCGGCACGCCGATTGCAGCGATGCACTTGAAGGCGACTTTCAGCGGATTCCTGGCGCGATCCCGCGAGGAGGCGGAATCGGCCGCCAAGGCGGCGGCGAAGGAGGAAACCTCGGCTTACAAGGATGCTACGGATGGCAGCTGGCTGAAAGGACGAGAGGATTTTCACAAGGCTGCGGCGGAGGCGGAGTATCTCGATTCGCGCAGTCGATTGTTCGATGTCTTGCTTGCGTGGATGGCGGATTTATTGCGGATGAAGGTGCAATCCGGCGGTCTGGATTTTCCGGATTCCGCGCCGGCATTGCGGGCGGTGGCTGAGGCTGAATCCGAAACCCGCCTGCTGCAACGCATGCAGGCGCTGGATTCGTTGCGCAGGACGCTTGAGACCAATGCCTTCGAGCCGCTGGCGATTGAGGTCGGGTTCCTCAAAGCATTCGGCTGAACGGGGTACAGTCGGTTATCTTTCCCGCACTGGGAGGGCGCGCGGTGGTTTTTCCATGAATCCGCCGTTGGCGGTCAGGTTGTTTTTAATGAGAAACCAGATCGCGATCGCTAGCAGGAGTGAGAGGATCTTTGCGATCCAATTGTGCGTTAGATTCAGTTTCATGGGATGGTTTGCCGGAGATAAAGATGTCGGAAATTTTTTCTCGGAATTGTTTTTCGGTGAGGTTGCGGTGGAGGTTGCCGTTTTCAGAGATTGAGATGCCGCCGGTTTCTTCGCTGACCACCACTGCGATGGCGTCGGATCGCTCGGTGAGGCCGATGGCGGCGCGGTGACGCAGACCGGTCGAGCGGTCTTTCATTTCACGTTCCGTGACGGGAAACACGCAGGCCGCACCTGCGACGCGTTCATCGGCGATGATCATCCCGCCATCGTGGAGTGGTGATTTCGGATAGAAAACCGACATTGCGAGTTCGGGCGAGAAGCGGGCGTCCAGCACGACGCCGGTTTCGAGTTGCTCCTTGAGGCTGATGTCACGTTGGATGGCGAAGAGTGCGCCCACGCGTTTTTTGGAGAGATTCATGACGGCATCCGCGAAGCGTTCGAGGAAGTCCATTCGGCGTCTGCCGTAGAATGAAAGCAGGCGGTGGCTGCCGAGGCGTGCCAGGCCGTTGCGGAGTTCTGGTTGGAAGATGACGATCAGAGCGAAGGCGAGGACGGTGGCGGCACGGGTGAGGATCCATTGAATGACCTCGAATTTGAAGATGGCGGAGGCGAGGGTGAGGACGATGAAAATGGTGCCCAGTCCGACGAGGATTTGCGCTCCCCGAGTGGCCCGGAAGGAGCGATAAACTTGATAGATGCAGACGGCGAGGAGGAGAATCTCGAAGCCATCCCGCCAGTGATCTTTGATGAACGTCCACATGGAATTGGAAAGTAAAAGAGCATAGGTGATGAGGAATGCCCATGACAATCCTGTAAATTATCCCTAATTTTGGGACCGGGCGTTGTATGGGGCTGGCTAGGCGAGCTCGCAGGCGAGGCGGATGGCGGCGATCATGGAGGAGGGATCGGCGAGGTTTTTTCCGGCGATGGAAAAGGCGGTGCCATGGTCTGGGCTGGTGCGGGGTTTGGGTAGGCCGAGGGTGACATTCACGGCGTTATCGAAATCGAGCAGTTTGAGCGGAATGAGTCCTTGGTCGTGATACATGGCGACCACGGCGTCGAATTGGCCGCGTGCGGCATCGCGGAAGATGGCATCGGGCACGCCGGGGCCGGTGAAGATGGCGGCTCCGGATTCATTGAGGCGTTGGATGGCGGGGGAGATGATGCGGATTTCCTCGTCGCCAAAGGCACCGTTTTCCCCGGCGTGGGGGTTGAGTCCGGCGACGGCGATACGCGGGCGGGCGATGCCGCGGCGTTTCAGGAAATCGGCGGTGAGTAGGCCGGTGCGCACGATTCCATCGATGTTGAGGAGCGAGGGGACGGTGGCAAGGGCTTCGTGGATCGTGGCTAGGCCGACGGTCAGGGTGGCTCCGGTGAGCAACATACCGAAGTCGGTGACGCCGAATGCGTGGGCGAAATATTCGGTTTGGCCGGGGAATGGGAATCCGAGGGTTTGAAGGGCTTGTTTGGAAACCGGTCCGGTGACGACGGCGTCGGCAGTGTTGTTTTTGAGCATTTCGACCGCTTGATCCAAGGCGCTCATGGCGGCCGTGGCCGATTGGGAGTCGGGTTTTCCGGGGGTCCCCGCGCGGCGATCTCCGAGCACGGTGAATTCGAAGCCGGGTGGCAAGGATCCGCAGGCGAGGGCTTGATCGATCACCTCCGGACCGATTCCGGCGGGGTCTCCCATGGTGATGACGATGCGGCGCATGTCGGAGCATCGAATGGAGGGGGGATTCTGCCAAGTCGTCAATGCGGAAAAGTGAGGGTATCGAGAAATCCGCTTGCCCTCCGGGGCGGGAGTTTGCAGATTGCCGCGCACCAAGGCGGCTTGGCGGAATTGGTAGACGCGCTCGACTCAAAATCGAGTTCTAACGAGTGTGGGTTCGAGTCCCACAGCCGCTACTTCCCGTATTTCGCGGAGTTGCCGATTTTTCAGGATAAAACGGCATGACTAACCCCCGCATCATCGGAATCATCGCAGGAAGCGGAGTGTATCCGGAGACCTTTATGGCTTCCGCGCGGAAGAATTCGCCGGGGGTGAAGCTTGTGGTTGCGGCATTCCATGGTGAAACCAAGGCGGAACTGGCGGATCAGGCGGATGCCATCGGGTGGTTTCGAGTCGCGCAACTTGGGAAGATGATTAAATTTTTCCGGAGTGAGGGGGTGACCGAGGCGGTGATGATGGGGCAGATTTCGCCGAGGAATTTGTTCGATTTGCGGCCGGATTTACGGGTTTTGATGATTCTTGCCCGGGTGCGGGAGCGGAATGCGGAAACGCTTTTTGGAGCCATTGCGGATGAGTTGGGGAAGGATGGGA
>CAYRLT010000579.1:0-6423 GCA_964425095.1 uncultured Luteolibacter sp. | reverse complement strand
TGCCCAAGCTGATCCTCTCGAAGTTCTGGGCGACCGAAGCGGCGTTGAGTCTGGCCGTCATCAGCTACAACTTGGTGGTTTTGTTCCAGCAGAAGCTTGGCTGGCAGCACGAGCGGATCACGACCAAAAGCTTGCGCTATTCGAGTGCGAAGTGGATTCCAGACCCCGGCTCGACGACCGATGGACGCCCCGTCTTGTTGTCAATGCCACGCGGACGGAACCGCAGCAAACTGCCCAATTTTAGAGTTCCGACTTTTTCTTGCGCGTCGCGCCCGAATGCGGAGACGCACATTGGCCAATCCAGCGATTTTGGTGGTAATTCTTTAGCCTTGGCCATGGACAATTCTTCAAGCCTAGCTTCCAAGAGGTGTTGGACCAGCTTGAGTAGTGCAATCTGAACTGCCTCCTGCTTCTTCTCAGGATCTGTTTCGCCTTCGACCGTCTTGGTTTTCTCGAGCTGTTCTTGAAGGATCGGATTGGGATGGTTGTAGTGAACGCTGTCCACGCTCGTCATGCGCCGATGATCGTCTAGCAGCTCGTTTGGGAAGCCGAGGGGCGCAAGCGCATTCACGACAAACCTTGCCCGCCCTGCGATGTGTTTTTCGATAATCCGGGCGTCAATCTCTTCCGAAGTCATTCTCTCGATTGCTTCTCCCTCACTCCTCAAGACTTCGACAACCGAGGAAAGATCGCCATTTATTTCCACGACGGGAATTGAGAGGATAGCGGACTCCTTGAAGGGACCCGGAGTGGTTGAAATTTTTCGACGACTACCTTTCGACGCTTGAGGCAGGATGAAGCTCTCCAGTTCCGTTGCTGCATGATACCCGATATTACGCAGAGCGACCGCAGCATCATCCCTGCCTGCTCCCGCGAGCGTTGAAAGTCGCGTGATTGCATCGCGCGCACTCGTCTCCAGCTCTTGAACGTTTTGAGTGATTTCTGGATGACCGGGGAACCACACCCGTGAGACCATGGTATGCAGCGGCAGGCGTTGGATTGCCTGCGCAAGCCGGGTGATGATTTTGTCGATGTCCGCCTGCACTTGGTTTATCGAGTCGAAGAATGACAGCGCTAAGCAGATGCAAAGCCACCGCCTTGCTATTCGGTTGCGACGGCTATTTATGGGATTATCCGACCAGCGGGCAAGCGGGAAAAGCGTCCCGTTTTTTGTCACCTCTTGACCCAATGCCCCCGCCTCGGCAACTCGATGCCGACCTTCACGCAGTGTTTTCGCAGCGCCACGTCGCTTACGCCGATCTCCTTGGCCAAGTGGATCAGTGGCTTTTCCCAGACCAGCTTCGCCAGCACCTTCTTGACCGGCCAGTTCACCCGGCGCTTGATTGCGAGGTCCACTTGGGGCGGCTTGGCCCGCAATTTTGCCGGCGTCAGGTTCCAGAATTCGGCGATGGTTTTATCGTCGTCGATGGTGTGGCGATAGTGCCTGTTCATCATCGCTATGGAGGTGCCGCAGTTGAAGGCGGTGAGCGACTCGTTTTTGTCGCGCTCGGTTTGGAAGGTGATGCTGGTGTGCCGGATGATGTCCTGAACCCACTTCCGGGCCTTGGTGGCCTTTTTCAATCGCTTGAGTTTGCTGGACCAGCCCGCAGGTAGACCAGTAAAGGGAAACTCTTTCAACCAAGCCGCAAGAACCGGCGGGAGCGGGGTGGAGCGATTTAGCGTGCGGCGCAGCTTGCCGCCTGACACCCGGATCTTGTCCTTGAGGATGTCCACGGTTTTGAGGTCGTTGATCTCGCTGGGGCGCAACCCGGCAAAGAGGCCGATCGCCACACAGGCCACCGTGGCCTTGTCCTCCATGAGGATCGCCGCGTAGAGAAGGCGCTTGCACTCGTCGAGCGAGAGGGCGGCGATCTGGCTCATGTCGCGGGGCAGCTTGTCGAGCCGGTCGCAAGGATTCTCCAGACAGTAGTGATGCCGGACGGCCCAACGGAAGAAGGTGGAGAAAATTGTGCGGAACGTCCTGCGGGATGCAATTTTCCGATACTTTTTAAGGATGCTTTCGAGATCCGCGACCGTGAACGCATGAATCCACTTGTTGGGGTCAGGCTTCAACAGAAGGGTCAATCCGATTTCGTAGTTTGATCTTGTGGCACTTGAAATCCCATGCCGGCTTGTCATGAACTCGGCCTTTGCGTTCAGGATCGTGATCGACTTCGACTCAAGCCTGTAGCGGTTCTCAAAAAACGTGATAGCCTCGTCCAAGCCGCATGCCTTTGCCCCGGTTCGCTCCTGAAGGATGAGGTAGTGAGCGACGATGTTAGAGAGCGTCTGGGTGCCTTTGATCTGTTGGAACGCCGCTTCCGCATCTGCCAGTTCCTCCGGAGACAAGAGGGTGCTCTGGGTTTTGCGCGGATTTGCAACCCCTGCCGCCTTGAGCTCGAGATCAGCGAGCGTTCGTAGCGCATCGGCTTTGTCTTGGAAATTCTGCCGGATACGAGTATTGTCAGGCATGTATCCGGTAATGCGCCAAGACGTGCTTCCGGACGCGTTTGTGAACTCCTTGAGTTTGAGGTATTGCACTTTTTTAGGCCTCGCCATGGCTGAGTTTTGGGCAACTTTTTGGGCAACTGCAACCATTTTCATTTTTAAATGTTTAATAGAATGCTTATTATGAGTGTATTGAACTTTAATAATGTTTCCTTCGGGACGAAGAGGCCGTGGGTTCGAATCCCGCCGCCCCGACCAGTTTTAGCGGAAAAAAACTCCTGCAATCACTCAAGCTCATCATCGGTGTGAGGCGGCGGGATGAGAGCCCAGCCGCGAGCCCGTGGGTTTGAACGCCGAAATCGCTCGTAGCGATTCATCATTTCAATCGCGAAGCGCAACCCGTATGGCCGCAGGCAATCCTGCCGCCCCGACCAGTTTTCAGCTTGACTATCCGGCAATTTGCCGGATCTTCGCGGAGATGCGTGCGACAACTGAGAAACGACCCGCCAAGCGGCTGACCGAGCGACTGGAAGCCAGGGTTCCTGCTCCGATCAAGGAGCTGATCGGACGCGCAGCTTCCCTTGAGGGGGTAAGCCTGACGGATTACGTCATCGCTACCTTGCAGAAAAGCGCCGCCAAGGTGGTGCGTGAGCACGAAGTCTTGAACCTCAGTGTCAAGGACAGCGCAGCATTCGCCAAAGCCATGCTAACCGCGCCAAAACCAAACCTGAAGCTGACCCAATCGTTCGCCAGTCATCAGCAGAGCGTCACGGTGAAATGAATGGTCTGCGTTCCGAAATTCTGAGCTCATCCCATGACCGAGCGGGATTTTCCTGCGGTGTAGCTGCGCTGGACGACTACCTGCAGAGGCAAGCTTCACAGGACATGCGGCGTCATGTGGCGGCGGTGTTTGTCATGGTGAGGGAGGAACAACCACAGACGATTCTCGGCTACTACACGCTGGCCTCGTATGCCGTCGAAACATGCGGTTTGCCCGATGAAACGGCCAAGAAGTTACCGCGCTACCCGACCACACCCGCAACGCTGATCGGTAGACTGGCGCGCTCTGCCAGCCATCCTCGTCTAGGGAGCTTACTTCTGGCCGATGCTCTTGGGAGAATTCTAACGAATATCCAACAGGTGGCCTCCGCTTTGGTCGTAGTCGATGCGAAGAACCCCAGTGCGGCTGACTTTTATCGAAAGCACGGCTTTATTCCGTTCGGGGTATCTACCCGAAAACTGTTTCTGCCGATCAAGACAATTGCCGAAGCCGCAAAACGAGGCATTCGATGACTTGTTCCGAGTCACCTCAGCGGCCGAAAGGTAGGCTGATCACGTCGATCACCTCGCGGCGGGGTTCGTAAACGCGGACGACGCGGTCGCCATAGTGATAGAGGCGCGTGTTGGGTTCCATGCGTTGATTGGGAAACCATTCGGATGGAACCGGTGCATAATTCGACCATTCGTTGTCATCGATCCCGGCACAAGTGGGGTCTTTCCCGACTGTTCGCCTCGTTAATGCCTTCGTTGTGTCATCATAAACTCGTTGCCTTCGGGATCGATGCACATGGCGAGGTGGAGCGGATCTTCGGGGGTGTCGTTCGGTTCCGAGGTGAGGCTGCCGCCGCATTCGGTGAGGCGGACGATTCCTTGACGCAGGTCATCGAGTTGGAAGGACAATCCAGTCCACGTCCGCTTACCCTCGCCGCCGCCGTGAATCCCGAGGGTGGCACCGGCAATGACGATTTCACTCCAGACCTCGGACTCGAAACTCACCACTCCTCCGAAGAGTTCGCGATAGAATTTCAGGCAACGCTGCCAATCGGCCGCCCACAGCACATACTTTACTTTTTGAACCTGCATGGACGAAGAGTCCGTCTTGGGCGGCGAGTTTGCAACCCTTCGGCGTGCCGCGGGCAAATTCTCCACGAAGAGCCCGTCGCACGACGGCGGATGTTAAATCGCGAGAAGCCGCATAAAGCGGCAATTCACTCAGAGGCTGTCTTAAAATGGCAGGGACCGATCCTCCGGGCGGTCCTGCGCATGGAAAAGAGAATGATCCAGAGCCTAGGCGCTTCATCATTCACTCCCCATGCACGCGGACCTCCCGGAGGATAGGTCCCTGCCTTTGGTAATATTCAGACAGCCTCTCAGAGAGCGAAGACTTCGCCGTCCTTGAAGAAGCGCTTGATCTCGGCGGCTGCGGCTTCGGTGGAGTCCGAGGCGTGGCAAACGTTGACCATGATGTTCTCGCCGAAATCGCCGCGGATGGTGCCGGGGGCCGCGGCCTTGGAATCGGTGGGGCCGAGCAAATCACGGACCTTGCTGATGACGTCGTCGCCAGCGAGCGCAAGGGCGATCACCGGGGCGCGGCTCATGAATGCGGCGATTTCCGGGAAAAACGGCTTGTCGGCGACGTGGGCGTAATGCTCGCGGAGGATTGCGTCATCGAGTTGCATCATCTTGATGCCGCGGATGGTGAAGCCTGCGTCTTGAAAACGGGCGAGAACTTTGCCAGCGAGGTTTTTTTCGATCGCGTCGGGTTTCAGTAGAATCAGTGTGGTTTCGAGAGCCATGGGTGTGGGATTAGGCCGGGATGGCCTGACGCGCAAGTCTTTTGAATGGAGGGGCGGAACGAGTCCGCCCTCGCGGATGAATAACCGATTTGCCGCCATGAAGGTCTTCTCATCGATATTCCATCCTCACGGCGAACACGTTTCGCCGCTCTGTGACTAATTTAAATCCGGCAACCGAAACGATTGCTCATGCGCCGCCGGTAGCGATGTGGGCGAATTTTTCGTCGAGGAATTTCAGCAACAACTCCTCGGTGGGCTCATCATTCAGGCGGGCGATGGCCTCGACTGAGAAGCCGCGGGCGATGAGTTGGCGGGCGCGAACGGGATCGACACCGCGGGCGCGGAGGTAAAAGATTTCCTCATCATGGATTTGCGATGAGGTGCTGCCGTGCGAGCATTTCACTTGGTCGGCATTGATTTCCAAGCCGGGCAACGAGTTTGCCTCGCAGGTATCGCTCATCAGAAGATTGCGGCACGTCTGATAGGCATCGGTGTGGTGCGCGCCTTCACCGACGAAAATCAGGCCGGAGAAGATCGTTTTCGAATCGTCGTAGAGCGAGTTTTTGTAGAGCAAGTCCGAGTAAGCGCCTTCGGAAACGTGGTGCTGGAACGTGCGTTGGTCGTATTCCTGTTCGCGGGCGGGAATGGAAACCGAGAGCATGTCCGAGCGTGAGCCGGAGCCCTCGAGGCGGGAGATCGATTCGTTGCGTGCCCATGACGCGCCCGTGTTGAGCACGAAGCCTTTGGCCGAAGCATCGCGAGCAGTCGAGGTCTCGTTGATCTGGATGATGCGGGTGACTTCGTTGAGCGCTTGGATGGCGACGTAATCGAGATGCGAATTGGGTCCGGCGGAAAGGTCGTTGAAGGCGATGGCTAGACCGGGGGTGATGTCATCCGCCGAGCGGAAAATATCGATCACGCGGACTTTCGAAGATTTCCCGGTGACCACAAGCGTGTGGGGAAAGATGACAGTGTTAGATCCCGAGATCCAGTGATGGACTTCGATCGCTCCTTCGATTTCCACGTTATCGCCGGTGTGGACAAACAGTCCGTTAGAAACAGATGCCTCGTGCCAAGCCGCGAATTTCACCGAGCCGAGACGGGTTTCCTGTTTCATGAAGTGTTCGGCGACGAGATCCCCGTGGGAGACGAGGGCCTCGGCGAGCGGCAGACAGATCACGCCATGCGGAACGCGGGACTCGGAATGAATCAACTCATCATTGGAAAAGACGAACTTCGCGGCGGTTTTTTCGAGGCCGGTTGAGCGGGCGATCAGATCGGCGGCGGGCGAGACGCCCGCGCTCCTTAAAAATCCGGCGAAGTCGAGTTGTTTGATATTTGAGAAGCGCCATGGTTCATCGCCCCGCTTTGGCGTGGGCGTGGCTAGGTAGCGTTCCCA
>CAYRLT010000578.1:0-1979 GCA_964425095.1 uncultured Luteolibacter sp. | reverse complement strand
GACGCGTTGCGCGGCAACATTGTGCAAGCAGAATATTCAGGCGATAATTCTCGGTTGCACCGAAATACCGCTCGCCTTGCCGGATCAGCAGATAAGAAATGTTCCGTTTATTGATCCACTTTTGATTCTGGCCCGGGCCTTGATCCGGGAGGCCTGCCCGGAGAAATTGAAGGCCATTATTTAGCCTGATCTATTCATCAACTTTTATTTCAAGGTCTTTTCGTGTTGGAAACTAAAAATATTACGCATTTGCCGGTTTCATTGGTCACGCCGAACATGGCGAACCCAAAAAATACCGTTTTAAAAGACACTTCCCCCTTCCCCCCTTATTTTCAGGGCGAGGAGGACCGCCACAGTCTGCTCTTAACTGGACTCAACCGCCGCTTGTTGCATCAACCGGCCAAAAATCTCTTGATAGGGGCAACTGGCCGGCAAATGAAACCGCAAGACCCGAGTTCGGACTTCCACCCTCGCCCCCAGTTTCAACAAAGCCAACCGGATCGTGTCAAACTGGGCATGGGCCAAAGACGTTCCCTTCAGCCATTGAGCCCGGATGGCCTGCAACAAAACATACGCCGCCGAATGCAAAAACAGCCGGAATTGATTGGCCTCTTTCCGATGACAGCTCGTGCGATCCGAGGCCAAGGCGCCCTTGTGATCCTTAATCATCAATTCCATTCTCCCCCGTCCGCAATACGCGGTTTCATACAGATATTTGGGTTCCGCTTCCTCGAAGCTCGTAACGATGTACCGGACGTCTGTTCCCTTTTCGGTCACTTGAACCCGCAGGATAACGCGGCGCATCCGACTCCAAGTGCCGGCAGCGTACGAAACCGTTCCGTAGCATCGAATCGTCCCGCCCCAGCGACGATATCGAACCTCGGCATCGCGAATCGTTTCAGCAAACAGCGTCGCCAGCTTGGCGTTTGGGGACAGCCCCGTGATGTAATCCACGCCATGGGCCTCCAACCATTCCATAACTTCCGGTTTCGTGTGATGACTATCGGCCCGCATAATGATACGCACTTCGGGCCATGCCTTCCGCAATCGGCGCACCAGTCGTTTCAACACACTGATAATCTCCGCCGCCGCCGGCGTCTTGCCCGGCCGCAACACCGTCGTGATCAGCTTACCGGTTTGTCCCTCATACACATGGAACGGCATGAAGCAATATTCATCCTCAAACGCGTTAAACAACGCCAACTGTTGATGTCCGTAGACCGTGTCCGCCGTCGGATCAATATCCAGAATAATGGCCTTCGGTGCCGTCGCATACGAAGCGATAAACTGATCGATCAAAGCGTATCCCATCCGCAGCAAATCCCTCGTCGACACTATGTTTTCCAAGCGGCTGATCGTGGGTTGGCTGGCCAAGTCTTCATCCGCCAGCGGGTCCCGTCCAGTTGCCACCTTGAACGCCGGATCGGCTTTCAGACGATCACAATCGTTGGCATCCGGATAGCCACAGGCAATTTGAAAAATCCTCTGGCGCAACATATCAACCTGCGCATGATCTATATGCGTTTTGCGACGCGGATCGTTCAATGCCTGGCTCAAGCGCTTGATCAGGCCCATATGCCGATCCATCTCTCGCAACACCAATACGCCGGCATCCGAAGTCACGTTAGGATCATCAAACACGGCAACCACTTTTTTCCTATTTACAGTTGTAAAAACCAATTCGTTTGTGGTACATTTTTGCATGGGTTGACACCTCTCCTTTCTTGCTATAAGCCCTTGTAGCACAAGGGCTTGAGGTTGTCAACCCATTTTCTTTATGAATAATTCAGGTTAGAGTGAAACACCCCAACATATAGTGATTACGACGCTAACTGACAGGGATACAAGTTTAAGCCACCACAATGAAAATAAATTGCCAACTTGTAATGAGTCCGATTCCTAAAGCCACAGGCCATTTCCTTCACCATCTGGATTTTGCTGTTCAATCCTTCAGCTGTCGCGTTGGTAATGCGATGCCG
>CAYRLT010000577.1:0-3517 GCA_964425095.1 uncultured Luteolibacter sp. | reverse complement strand
CGCAGCCGGATTTTGACCCCAACGCCCCCGTGGCAACATGGCTTTACCATGAGCGGGTTTGGCAGCAATGGGAAGTGCCGCAGTGGAGATTATTCAGCTTAGTTTTCCACACCGATCCACGCGTGATTTTAAACGCATGCTCGCATACTCCAGCGTCGAGCATATGGGCATTCTTACTGTCGGCGCTTCGCTCGGACGCATCGGCATGGTGGCGGCATTGTTCCATGTATGGAGCAACAGCCTAACAAAAGGCGCGTTGTTTCTGAGTGCTGCCAACATACGGCGTGCGGCGGGCTCCGCCTCGATAGATGATGCGCGCGGGATGTCCGCCATTACCCCGCGCTCGGCGGCGATCCTTGTGACGGGGATGTTCGCCGTCACCGCATGTCCGCCCTTCGGGCCGTTTTTCAGCGAGCTGAAAGTGATCCTCGCAATGCTGGATACTGGACACTGGGGGGCAACGGTGATGTTTCTCGGTTGCTTGTTGCTGGCATTTTTCGGCCTGACTCGCGTGGTTTTCAGCATCGTCGATGGCCGCCCGCGCACGGCGGCGCGGGCGATGGGGAAACGCTTTGTCGAGACTGCAGGCGTGATTATTCCGCCAGTTGTGCTGCTGGCCCTGTCACTGTGGCTGGGTTTATTTTCCCCACAGATTCTGCATGACGCTTGGTCGGCAGCTGCAGCCCAACTATTTCCTGAATTTCCATGAGCGCCACCACTCCATTCATTCTGCTCGCCAATGCCACCAGCCTTCCTTGGGCGGCGGTCCCAGCCTGGCCCGCCGCAGATTTTGTGCGAGCCACTGCCGCTGAATTGAAACGCGGTGCCCGATTGTGCTCATGGTTCGGCGTTCCGGAGGGTGATGCTGTCTGCCTTTGCGCCGTGCTTGCCTTCGATGCGGACAACACGCTTGCCGTAGGTCGCAGCACTTCTCTAACGGGTTCTTACCCATCGCTTACGATCGAACATCCACAGGCGCACTTGTTTGAGCGTGAAGTCTGGGAACAACACGGACTTACGCCCGAAGGACATCCATGGCTCAAGCCTGTGCGAAGGACAAATGGTGACACACCCGCCAACGAGCCGTTTTTCCGCGTGGATGGACCGGAGATTCATGAGGTTGCAGTTGGTCCGGTGCATGCCGGAATCATCGAACCGGGCCATTTCCGTTTTCAATGTGCGGGAGAAGAGGTGCTGCATTTAGAAGTTGCACTCGGCTATCAACACCGCGGGATCGAGGAAGCGCTGAAAGACGGTCCATACCGCGCGACAATGGTCCAGATGGAAACTATCGCAGGGGATAGTTCCATCGCGCATGCCTCTGCCTATGCGATGGTGATAGAGGCGTTAGCGGAAACCGAGGCTCCATTGCAAGCACAGTGGGTACGCACTATTGCATTGGAACTCGAGCGCTTGGCCAATCACACTGGCGATATCGGCGCACTCGCGGGCGACGTCGCGTTTCTGCCAACACAATCAGCCTGCGGCAAAATCCGCGGAGACTTCCTTAATCTAACCGCTATGATTTGCGGCAACCGCTTCGGCCGCGCCCTGGTGCGGCCGGGCGGTGTCCGTCATGACCTTGATGCCGCCCGCACCTCTGAATTAACCAGACGCCTCACCACCGCGCTGGCCGATACCGCTCAAGCCGCCGCATGGTTATGGGACTCAGCATCGGTGCGCGCGCGTTTTGAAAACGTCGGTGTTGTTTCGCAAAAACAAGCTTCCGAGATTGGCTTAGTCGGTCCAGCCGCGCGGGCCTGTGGTCTCGTCAGGGACGTTCGCTACGATCATCCAGCGGGATGGCATCGATTTGCACAGGCAGCGGTCGCCGTTTGGCCGGGGGGCGATGTGTTTGCCCGCGCGCGCGTTCGGACCCTGGAAATCCAGCGCTCCGGCGATCTCATCTTAGATCAACTAGCCAGCCGGCCGGATGGCGAGTTGTTCGTTGTGCCTGCGCCACCTGCACCCGACACGCTCGCCGTGGCACTTGTGGAGGGCTGGCGTGGAGAGGTTTGCCACGTGGCACTGACGGATGCTTCCGGACGCTTCCGGAAATACAAGATCACCGATCCTTCATTCCACAACTGGAGCGGTCTTGTTCTCGCGTTGCGCGGAACCGCCATCTCTGATTTCCCCATTTGCAACAAGAGCTTCAACCTCTCTTACTGCGGTCACGACCTTTAACAAAAAATTCAGCCATGTTTGTCCACGACGCCCTTCTCCACCGGCTCAAGACCGGTTGCCAGACTATGGCCTATCCAGATGGCCCGCCTCCGCCGTTGCCCGAACGCCATGGCGGAGCGCTTAAGGTTGATGCGGCGAAGTGCGCCGACGGCTGCAGTGCTTGCGTTCCCGTTTGCCCGACTGAAGCCATCGCTCGCCCTGCTGGAAAAATCGTGTCGTTAGATTTAGGCCGTTGTGTGTTCTGTGCCGAATGCATCGAAGCCTGCCCACAACAAGCTATCACCCAAACCGGTGATTATCGCATGGCCGTGCGCAGGCGCGAGGATCTCTTGTTGGGCATTCCTGGAAATGAAGAACTCCGCCTCGCGACCGCGCTCGATGAGAAGCTCCGCAAGCTTTTCGGCCGCTCCCTGCGTCTGCGCCAAGTCAGCGCCGGCGGTTGTAACGCCTGCGAGGCGGACACCAATGTGCTCGGCACCATCGGCTGGGATCTCGGTCGATTCGGTATCCAATTCGTTGCTTCGCCACGCCATGCGGATGGACTGCTCATCACCGGTCCCGTGACCCAGGCGATGGAACTTGCCCTGAAAAAGACTTACACCGCCGTGTCAGACCCGAAGATTGTCATCGCTGTGGGTGCCTGTGCGATTGCCGGCGGCCCATTCGTCGGGCATCCTGATGTGAAGAACGGCGCGAATACCGTGTTGCCGGTAGACTTGTTCATTCCGGGGTGTCCACCACATCCGCTAACGATTCTGGATGGCTTACTGCGCTTATTGGATCGATTGGAGCACGGCCGTTAGCCGTGAGTTTCCGCATCCAATATGGCAACGAGCAGCGCTTCGTCGCGGGGTAGGTCCACAAATGCAGGGTGGCGAGTGGTTGCAGTACGAAGCACAAGGTCATTACCCGCAGCTGGACGCTGGAAATCCAGCACCTTGATTTCCTCGGATTCCTAGCTTGCCTTTCAAAGCCGCCAGAAAGCCCCGATTTCAAACGGACGAAGGTCCGGTTTTCGGCAAAAAACACAATCAGCTGCGGCAGCCTGTCACGATTCGGGTGTTACCGGGGTCTTGATGAGTGGCGTTGTTAGCGGAGGAGACTCAAATGCCATTCGCGTTGGCACCTGATGACTTCTCTGAAGCCGTCCGCTTTTGAACAGCCAGGAAGCACTCTGATAGAAAACCGTAGTGGCATGAACCAGGGATTGGGCTTTGACCGGATCGAGCGGTGTCAAATCCCCGCTGACAAGGTCGCAGTTATATGAGGAAACCTGGCGGTTTGGCTTGAGTATAGCGAGACCATCATGGGTGAGCAGCGCTATTTTTTG
>CAYRLT010000576.1:0-4020 GCA_964425095.1 uncultured Luteolibacter sp. | reverse complement strand
GATCCTGTTTGCCCAACTTCTTGTCCACCGACTTCGCTTCATCGAGCACCGCATCCAGAATGCTGCCTTGCCGGGAAAACCGCCCGCGAATCGCCTCTTTCTCCTTCGCATCCTGATCTATAAACATCGCCTTGTAGGCCGCGCCAATGTCGTATGACGGCACCTGCACGCCGGTGCGGGTGATGCTCAGGAGATTCGCCTCATTCACTTGCAGCGCCAGTGAGGAAAAGCGCGTCGCCGAGCCTACAAAGCTCGCCGCCTTCTGATCGAGGCTGATGTTTCCCTCAGGAAAGCTGTTCGCCAAATGGGTCTGCACGCCGCTGAGAAACACCGGCACGCCGTGGTGTCCGCCGGTGTTCCCGTGGTCGAGATTGGAATACACATTGAAGTCCTTGCGATGCCGCTCCAAGCCTTTGAGCGTTTCCGGCATCTCGTAATCGGTGCCCGTCTTCGCGGGAAAAAACGCCTGCGGATACACGCCGTAGTTGTTCGAGAGGACGACGATCCGCTTGATCGGCTTCTTGCGCGTCGCCGCCGCCCTAGCAATCGGGGCCAGCGATTCGAGCATCGGCAGCGCGATGCAGACGCCGGCGGATTTCAGGAAGCGGCGGCGATTGAATGATTCAGCGAGATTTCTTGCGTAGGTCATATGCTTGGATGTAATTCGTTACCAACGTGGCAGGCATCCACCACCGTTGCGATTGCCCCATTACTGCGGACAATACGATACGAACTTCTGCTCCCAATCTATCGCTCGGGGAGCCCGGCCATGCAAGAACTGCCTATTCCGAGATCGCGTCTTTCGATTCCCAATTCATGCTGGCTACCTGCGGTGGATTGGCCTGGAAATCTTGGCAGACCGATACGCCGACGGCGTGCGGCCCAAAGTCCTGCGGAAAACATCACAAAGATACTTGGCCGTGCTGAAACCAGATTCGTGGGCCACGCTTTCGAGTTTCAAATTGGTGGTCTCGAGCAGTCGGATCGCGCGATCGAGACGCAGTCGAGTGAGTTCCCCTGTAAAAGAACGTCCAATGTTTTCCTTGAACAAATTCTGAAATTTTCGGATCGGCACGGAACCTATTGCTGCCACACCATCGAGCGTAAGTGGCTCCATGAAACGCTGGCGCAGGACAGTGACCGAACGGTCGAATCCTTCATGCCCGCTGTAGCAGACGGCGGTGCTCTGCCGCACCTCAACTTCCCCAGGGCCAACGCGCACGACTCCCTCAGGCGCTGGCTGGCCGCTAACGATCTTGTCGAGGAGCTCGGCTGCTGAATAGCCGATCTGATACAGGCCCGTATCAATCGATGTGCTCGGCATCTCCAGCTTTGAGAGAATCAGCGGGCGATTGTCCTGGCCCATGACAGCAATGTCCTCAGGCACACGCAAACCGAGCTCTTCCGCCGTGGTGTAAATGTCGAGCAGGAATCGGTCATCCTCCGCAAGCACCGCCAGGGGTCGGGGGAGCTTGGAGATGCGCTTTTTGAGCCAGGCCCAACGCGCTGGCCGCGGCGGATTGATCCCGGCTTTCGAGGGCGTTGCGGCACCAAAATCGAGCCACGTGGGCTCATGCCCCGCCGCCCGGATGGTGCTGGAGAATCCTTCCCAGCAGGCCGCTGTTTCATTGGAGGACAAAGTGGAATAATAGGCAAAGTGCGGGTTACCCAGTGCGAGTAAATGCTGCGCGGCTTTCTCGCCGATGGCTCTTGGATCCGGTTCCACCGCTGGAAAGGGCAGGGTCCGATCCGCGCACGCCATCCGCACCACCGGCATTCTGAGCTTGCGCAGCCAGGTCTGAAGTCTCGGAAAGACCGCGATCGCCAACACGCCATCAAAGGGTTCCCGAATCTGCGGCAACACCTCCGGCATGTAACACGCAGAGTCCTGCAGGATCCACCCCGACTCTCGCGCATAATCGACTACTCCCGCGTGAACCTCAGCGAGGTAAAAATCCATCACAAGTTGAATTCGACGTCTGTTAGTGGCTTTATGGGACATCAACAAAGGGACGATACATTAGGCTCCACGTATTTCAAATTTAAGCCGATTGGTGCTTCCAAATAGACATAGGCAGCGGTCTTCAGACATGGCCCACGGTTAACGCAAGATTTGGGCGGATTGTGATTTTCCGCAATACCCACAAATGGGGGTAGCCAGTGAAGCGTGGGTTGAGGTAGGGAGTCTTGGCCAGCCTCAAGGAAGTGCTGAAAGAGGCCCTTGAGATGCACCACCAGCATGGTTACTTTACTGGCAGGCGATTCTGGATGCCCCGACACAAGAACATTCTCCACCGCACCCGCAGCCGATCTCTATCTGCCCGTCGATCCGGACGCGGACGCGCCGACGGTTTCCGATCAGGAGAATGACAAGGACTCGCTGCTCCACCTCACGCGTTCGCTCATTGCCCTGCGAAAAACGCATCCCGCACTGGGCGGCGACGCAGCCTTCCGCCCGATCCTCGCTGAGAAACACCAACGGTCGTTCGTCAATGCACGCAGCGACGATTCGGATAGATTCGCCATCGCCTTCAACCCGGATGGGACCGCCTGCCATGTGGAAACACCGGAGTTTGAAGGTGCCGCGGTCGTGCTCGCCGAAGGTGCCGCGCTCAACGGCTGCAAACTTTCGCTCGATGGATTTTCCTTCGCCATTCTCAAACTCAAGCACATGAGATGTGCGGATTGCCACGTTCAACGTGTTAACCCAATTGGCGGTTGAGCGAAGGGATAAGGAAGCGATCCTAACTTAAACCGACTGCCTCACCGGAAAACTTCGCTCTTGATCCGGCAGCAACGCGCGGTAACGTGGCCGCCATGCGGCAGAGGACATTGGGAAGCGCCGCACATGGCGGCCGTTGGGCGGCGCGGGGGCGGTTGCTCGCGGGGCTGCTGGGCGGCGCATTGCCCGCATGCGGGGAAGAGTTGTGGCGGATGCCCGGGCCTTTGCTGGCCCATGATAACGGCGACGGGGCGGATGTGTTGCACGGGGCGGTCAAGCCCCAGGACCATACCTCCAGCGCCACGCTCTACTTCAAATTCACCGTGGATCCGCTTGCGGATGTGTCCATGGATATGGACACATCCTACCAGGCCGGCCTGACGCTCTATGAGCGCGGCAAGGAGCGGCTCGGGGTGGGCAATGGCTTGTTTGCCCACGCATACAGCGCGTTCAATGTGGCAACCCAGGGCTTGGTCTTTGCGCCGGCAACGAGCATCGCCGGCAAAAACGAATACGACTTCAACTTCCAGCCGGGGGCCCCTTTTGACAGGCCGCGCCGGGGGATCTTGCGCACGATGGTGGTCGAGGTGCAGTTCATGCCCGGCGACGACGATCAGGTGACGGTCTGGCTGGAACCGGACCTCACTCCCGGCAACAACAAATTGAGTCAGCAACCAGGCCACATCACGCGGTTCAAGGCCAATTGCTCCTTTGACGAGTTGCGCCTGATCCATCGCGGCGGCGGCGATGGTTGGGAGTTCAGCGACCTGGCCGTCGCCACCTCGTTCGACGATTTCGTGGAACCGCGCTTCTGGCACCGGTGGTGGGTGATCGCCCTGTCGGCATTGGTCCTGTGTGGCGGCATCGCCGGCGGCATGGTCTTCAGGGAACGCGCCCTCGCCCGGCACCGGATCCGACGGGCCGAAAGCGAGCAGGCGGTCATGCTGGAGCGGACGCGCATCGCGCAGGACATCCATGATGAACTGGGTGCGACCTTGGGGCAGATCGGGTGGCTGGCCGATCTGGGCGGCGGCGACCTTTCCGGTTCCGGCGCGGCAACCGCTCGCGGCAGCTTCGCCTCGATCGCCCAGCGAGCCCGCGCCGCGCATGCCGCACTGGACGAAATCGTCTGGGCCGTGAATCCGAACAACGACAATCTGCCGCAATTGGCGGACTACATCGGCCGGTTGGTTGATGAGTGTTCCCAGGCCGGTCGGACCCGGTGTCGGAAGGAAATTCCGGACAATCTGCCCCCGGTTGCCATCCGCGCGGAATCGCGTCACAACCTGACCCTGGTC
>CAYRLT010000575.1:0-14734 GCA_964425095.1 uncultured Luteolibacter sp. | reverse complement strand
CGCTGAACGGCTATGTCGTCACCATTTCCACGGCAGGTCCGGTTTCTGTCTTCCAAACACACGGCCACACGATCCCGCAAATCGAAGGGCTACAACTCATCCTCGATGACTTGGGCGAGCGCGTTGAAGTGCTTGAAGCGTTCATCCCCACATCGAATCCCTCCGTGAGTGCATCCACGCAAACCGTGATCGCCGCGTGGGAACTGCCGGAACTCTTCGAGGTGTTTCCGACGCGCCAGAAGATCGAAGCGAAGGACGTGCCCTCGATCAAACTTGCCGACCTCCCTCGTGTGGGTGGACTCTTGCCAGCCGTTTATGTCGATCCGCTGGTCTTTACCACAGTGACCCAACTTCCAACCTCACCGGCAAGCGGCGTGATCTATCGTTACACCAACACCGCCGCGCCACTGGTGATTCCCGGCTATCTCGGTCGCCGTTCGTCCAAACTCAGCGCACCGGGATTCTTCGCATGGGATGGACGCGGGTTCTACCAGGTGGAGCAAGTCATCGCGGGCGAAAAGGTGTTCTATCCATCCGACTTTTCCCGCGAGCTGTTCCGCATCCACGTCAACGGCAAGCAACTGCGACTCGGCAAACGGCTCTCGCTCGACTTCTCGTTCGTCGCCGCTGTGTTCAACTCTAACACCTTGGTGCATTGGGGAGTGGCCATCGACATCGGCCTGCCGTCCGGCAACCCAACCAACCCAAGCAACATCGCGGATGTCACGTTCCTGCCACCTTCGCTCGATCACAGCTTCATGCTCACGAGCATTCCTTCCTCTCACGGCTTCGGCCTCCGCGTCGTTCGCAAGATTATCGATGCGGTCGATACCTGCGTCGTTGACCGCGTGATCTACGGAGCCACGGAAGCCACCACCACCGCGCTGACCACCGCCAACTTCATCGTCCGGGGGCGGCTTGTCCGCTTCGACACCGACGACAACCAGACCGACCCGCGCGGCCTCGTCGCGTTCAACGGACTCAAGGCAACCCTCACCGGCGAAGAACCTGAAAGCCTCGGCAAAGCAACCATCCAATAACACATCACTATGGCCATCCCAGTCATTTCCACCACCACCTCAGTCCTCGGCTACCGCAAGGGCCAGTATTTCGAATATCAGATGCAGGCAACCAACTCGCCGACCTCGTGGACTGCGAGCGGACTACCATCCGGCATGACGATCAGTGCTACCGGACTCGTCAGCGGGGCGGCAACGGCAGCAGGCGTCTATCTATTTCGGGTGATTGCCACCAATGCCACCGGACCATCATTGCCCTTGGAGGTGGCGATGGGTATCGAGGACACCAATTACAACGACGGCATCGGCATCGACGTGAACATCGACCTGCGGAGCGGAGCGGTTTCTGTTCCGGGTATTGCGCCTGCGTCAGGTCAGAACGCCAGCCAAGCGGTCATGTATCTGAAATACGGGGACAAGGTGCTTCTCGATCTCGGATTTCTCAAAGGGGAAGAACTCCAATCCATGGCGCTTGCGTCCATCATCATGAACATCCGCGAGTTCGATGGTGAAACCGTGCTGGTTCAGAGCAATGGGGCGCTGGAAATCATCGGCACCAGCGACCGACCGCGCTACCGGATCTTGGTCGATCTCGACACCCCTGACCTGATCAACGCGCTGGGCAACTACCAGGCGGACTATCAGACGAGCTTCGACGCAATTGCCGAGATCGAATGGCGCGTGGACTACCTGGAGCCGGGCGCCCTCACCGACGAGCTGATCCGTTCATCCAAGACCTTCCGCATCGCCATCGACCGAGACCTCGTCCCCAACCCATGACCTACGGCTCCGGCATGATCTGGCCATTGGCCGCCGAATACGCTCGTCTCGGGTGGGCGGTTCGTCGTGCCGGGTGGGATGACCTTGAACTGTTCGGCGACACCGGGCGTGCCTTGCGTTGGGTGGTGTATCAAAACGCTCTATTCTGGCTGCTATACCGCACCGCCGTCACCGGAGCGAAGGCGACACGAGTTATCCGTAACACGGATTTCATGGTCGAGGACTTCTATGCCGAGGACTGGACTGTTCTTTCACCGACCTGTTTCGACAGGGTGAACATCACGGACTCCGATCTCCACCAGCAGGGCAAGAAGCGCTATCCACGCCCAATCACCGTGAGTCCTTTTGTCGATCCGCGAAACCCGAACTCGAAGTATGGCAGCTGCCCGATTGTGCCGCTCTACGACTCGATCCGATTTGTCCCACCACCCGCGCAATCACCATGAGCATCGGACACGGCATGATCTGGCCCTTGGCCGCCGAGTATGCCCGTCGTGGCTGGGCGGTGCGACGTGCGGGTTGGTCGAATGGCGTCACACGACCATTCAATCCAGCAACCTCCATGCGCTGGATCATCTTCCAGAGCGGACTGTTTCATCTCACCTTTTACGATCGCGGCGATGACTACTTGATTGGCCCGGTCACCCGTGTCGTCCGCAATACCGACTTCGGCGTCGATGAGTTCTATGCGGACGACTGGACGGTTTTTTCTCCCAGTTGCTCAGCCACCCCAGCACCTGACCAGCAAGGAAAGCTCTGGTATCCGGCAGCGGTGGACGACGAGCCTTACAGCGACCCCACGGAGCCGGGGGCGGGCGGCACAGGATGCCCCGACGTTCCTCCCATCTTTGACGATCCACCACCCTACTGCGGCGGACTGTGCCAACCACCACCCTACTGCGGCCCGAACTTCAAGCTCGCGACCGGAGGGTATGATTCGTGCGGTTGCCGCATCTATCTCTGCCAGCCGATCTTTTGCGCAGACCCTCAGACCTGCCCACCCGGCACCACGCTGCGGATCGGTGGCTACAATGATCTCGGATGTGCGATTTGGGTTTGCGCCCCGGATGACCGGGAGCCATGCGGCGATCCGCCATTTTGCGGTCCTAACACCAAGCTCGCTCTAAGCGGCAGTGATGCCAGAGGCTGTCCCATCTACATTTGCCAGCCAATAGGTTGCGGCGATCCACCGGTTTGCTCACCGGGGCAAACCCTCACCATCACCGGCTATGACGACGTCGGATGCGCTTTGTGGGGGTGTGTGCCAAATGACAGGCCGTGCGGCGATCCTCCCGCGTGCGGTCCCGGACTCATCCTCGTGCAAACCGGAGTGGATGCGAACGGCTGCGCCACCTTTAACTGCCAAAAAGACGAGGATGGAGGAGGAGGCGGCGGCGGCGGCGGCGGGGGTGGAGGAGGAGGAGGTGGAGGAGGAGGTGGAGGTGGAGGCGGCGGTGGTCCTCGACCACCCAAGCCACCACCGAATCTTGATCCAGCACAGATCATCATCGAGAACGTGACTTGGACGCCAGACTGCTTCCTCGATGGCACCGCGCCGCCATTCCAGATCCAACTGGGCTTCCGCGTCAGGCTCGGTGCTGCCCCAACCCCGTTCGCCAACGGGCTCTATTGGATTTCGGTCTATGTCCACGGCAAGAAGATTGATGCCCCTTCATGGACGCCGGGAACCGCTGTCGATTACTCCGTCGCCGTCCAGCAGGACTTGGGCAAGTCCGTCTTAATCCGCGCCAACGCCTACCTGCCGATCAAGAAGATCCAGTCCAATGATCGGCACGAGTTCAACTTCCCGAAAATTTGCGGCAGCGGATGCACCAACCCTCACGCGGCTAACTATGACCCGGAAATCACCGACGACAACGGTTCCTGCATCACCTGCGCCTCGGCAGGAAACTGCATCCCCTATGACACCGACCAGGGGCAGAACTGCAACGACGCCGGCAACGGATGCTGTGACGGATACTGCGAAACCGCCGGGGATTGCAGCCCGTCGTTCCGCGGCTCATTCACGGCAGAAAATGGAACCTACTACCCAAGCTGCTTCGGATAATGGACAAAAAAGACATCATTCCCTCATGCCTTCAGTTGTTTCAGGACGATCCGCAGTTTCGCGTTTCGCTGAAATCGGCAATGCCGGTGAAATCGCACAAGGCAATCAAGGCGGTGCTACGCGAAGGAATGTTCCTATCCAACGGCATGATGTCGCAGGCAGGGCACGCATTCATCAATCAACTCAACTCGGCCTTGCCGGTCGTTGAAGTCACGCTCGCGACACATGATAGCGACGAGATCGCAGCACGCGCATCATCCTGGCGGAGTGGAGTAACGACGAGGAAGTCGGCGCATGCCGTGGCCAGCCAACCGGCGACACCGGGTTTGCTCAGGAGGGCCGGCAGTCTGGCTAGGGCGATTGGCTCGGAAACCAAGGCGAAGATCCAGGGGCAGCCAAAAATCACCCCGGAGCAAGTTGCTGCTCGCCTCGCCATCTGCGGATCATGCGACCAACTCAGATCCAACCGAACCTGCGCCAAGTGCGGATGCTTCGTCGATGCGAAAGCACGGTTCAGATCCCAGGGATGCCCGCTACGCAAATGGACGAAGATGTGACCCAGTTGACAGGCGTGTATGAGCGTGAAGCTCCACATCGATCTTGAGACTCTCCAACTCATCCAAGGACCAGGCCTGCGCAGCGCGGTCAACTCCCTGCGTTTCAAACGTGGCGATGCCGCCCGACTCCAAGTGGTGTTCCTCGAAAACGGTATATCACCCGTCCCGATTGGCGATCCGGATGCTCTTGAAATCCAGATCGGTATCAAGCCGCGCAACCAGTTCGACCATTCTTATCTCGCACACAGCGCGGACTGGTCGATGCCAGCCGATGGAGACGACACCCCGACCTACGAATGCGAACTTAGCTTCAACACGCTACAACTCAACTCGGCTCTTAATGTCGGATCAGCGACGGTCGAAGAGTTGCCAGAAATCACCCTGATGGGCGAAATCACGTGGCGGGAAGGGAATGGAGAACCAACCTCCACGCGCACCTTCCTCGTGGTCGTGGAGAACGATGTGAACCGTGGCACCGAGGGTGCGCCTAGCGATGCAAATCCGGGCAACATCACACTGACGGGAACCATTGCAGCATCGAACCTGAGCGGCACAAATACAGGCGATAACTCGCCAAACTCCACCAGCGCTACCGCAGCGCAAGGAGACTTGGCTGATAGTGCGCTCCAGCCAGTTGCAGTTGATTATCGCGGAGCATACAACAACGGCGATGCCACCTACGGTATCGGCTCTGTGGTGCTGTTCAGTGGAATGCTATACGAAAAAATTAGCAACCCGAACAACGCTGGTTATCCCCCAACTGGAACAGATTGGGAATTATTTGAACCGTTGATTGGCTCACCCGCCTATGACCTCTGGGTTCAGACTTCGCTCGCAAGCTCAGGTAACGCCCTCCCACTCGCTGGCGGTACGATGGACGACAACGCCACAATCCTATGGGATAATGGCTCAGCAATCCGAGAGGCTGGAGATCAGGGATTAGAGATTGAATGCTCTGTTGGCTATCGCTGGCAGTGGGTTGCCGGGCGCATGCTACTGAGGCAGGTCAACAGCGGTCAGATCAAACGGATCATTGCAATTGACGAGATTAACCCAGCCGCCACTGATGATGAAACCCAAGGCTTTGTTCCCGGTACTCGCTGGGAAACAGTTGATGGCTCAATCTACCTTTGCACAGATGCAACGACTGGTGCTGCGGTGTGGCTCGCGTTGTATGACAATACTACTGGGTTCGTTCGCTCCAATGATGGGGATTTCATCATGGACTTGAACAGTAAGCAGCTACTTGACGGAACAAATACGTCACTTGATTGGGAAAACCGCCAACTTACAGATGGCTTTAGCAGCTACGCTTCACTTGATTGGAATAACCGCCAACTCATCGCACCTGATGGCATTCCACGCGCAGGATGGAACAATTACGGATTAAATTTTGGATGGGATGGAAGTTCTGGTTTTTATTATACTTTAGATGCAAGTGGAATTAACACTCCAGAGGGTCTGGTTGTTGATCTCGGCTATAAGCAGCTAAAAACATCAGAAAGCACGTCACTGGACTGGAATAACCGCCAACTCATCGGACCTGATGGCGTTCCGCAAGCGGGATGGGACGAAGAATATGGCAACAGCGGATTAAGATTCGGATGGGATGGGTTTTCTAGTTTTTACCATTCTTTAGATGCAAGTGGAATTAGCGCTCCAGGTGGTCTGGTTGTTGATATCGGCTACAAGCAGCTAAAAACATCAGGAAGCACGTCACTGGATTGGGAGAACCGCCAACTCATCGGACCTGATGGCACAGTAGTGGCAGACTGGTCAACTGGCGTGCTAAGCTCTGGAATTGGTGGTCAGGGATTCCAAGTTTACGTCGATGCAGGCTCTGGCGCTGAGACTGCTCTAGAACTTCTCGTAGGAAATACGAACAACCGATTCTTCGACCAATACGGCAACGCCAACTACGCCGAATCAGCCGCATCAGTAAGTGCTGGAAGCATAACATCCTCCACGCTGACTAACTGTTACGTCGCGGGAGGTCTATCATTTGATGCCGGAGCCATAGCAGCTTTTTTCGGAGCGACAGTACGCTTCGATAAAGATGGCGACGACAATAGAAGTGCAGCGGAGTTCACGGGCGGAAGAGCAAATTTCTCAGACGGTGCGATCGCGAATTTCTACAGTGGTGGATCTTCATTTTACGGTAACGGCGGCAGTGCTGCGTTTGGTAGTGGATCTTCGACTGGGTTTAGCGATGGTTCTACTCTGGCTTTAAACGGACTTGTGACCGAAGGCGTTTCATCTCGTAGTGGTGCTGGCGCAGTCCCTCTCACTCATCCTGTATGCAGACTAACATCTACAGGATCAGCACAAGCGATCACCCTAGCCAATGGCACTGTGGGGCAGAAACTTACCATTTATCACGGAGTTGACGGGGGATCAATGGTTCTCACGGCGACAACTAAAACGGGTTGGACGACATCAATCACGTTCACCAACCCAGGAGACAATGTAGTCCTCCAGTATTTCGCAACTGTCGGCTGGCTCGTTTTGTCCTCCAGAGGGGCAACTGTCTCTTAATCTCAAATACCAATTCTCACCAACCAAACCAACCAACTAAAAATATGCTACAAGCAGTCAAACCAACCGAATCCGTCATCGCCAATCAAGTCGCAGCCCGCCTTGTCAACGAGATCATCCAAACCTCGAAAAGAATCGTCGCCATCCGCGCCGAGGGTATCTCCGCCGTTGAAGCTGTCCCAGCCACTCCTGAGCAGACCCTCCCCGATGGGCGCAAAATACCGGCACTACCAGCGCGTCCAGCCATTGCTGCCGTCAGTGCAGAAGCAATCAACGCGGCACTGGGCAAAGACAACTGCACTCTCCTTGACGCGCTAAAAACCGCAATCTTTGGGGAAGCTAAAGCCTAATCCTTACATGCCCACCTACCTCACCGAGGCCGATTTTTCCATCCGGGTGGGGAGAGCACTCACGGGATTTCTTTCACTCTGCGGACTCTTGGTAGGCAAACGCATTTTTAGCCCCAGTCGCCGCCAAGTTCTTGCCGCTAACAACCGGCTTCAACCTGCTTCCTAGCCCCAAACCATGCGCCACCACATTAACATCGATATTGATTTCATCACCAAAGCCTTCGTCGGCGTCGCTTCACCGCTGCTGGGCGTCATCACGTCCCTTCAAGAGCAGGTCGAGTGGACGCTGCGTGTCGCCTCACTCTGCGTGGGCTTGGCCGTCGGCATCATGTCGCTCGTGAGCATGGTAAAGAAAATGCGGGGGCGGGGAATTTAATAAAAAACCCCGGATGGTTCGCACCGACCGGGGCTTTTTGTATTCAGGAATCAGGATCGAGCGTCCACTTGGTAGAGCTTTCGCAGAGCGGCCAGAACCGCCTCAAAGTCGTAAAGATAGAACCGGGGGCTGATCTGGAGGTGCGGGATTTTCCGAGTGCGCACCCATTCGTCGATGGTGCGAGGACTGACGGACAGCCGCTTGGCCAGTTCCTTCTTTTTGATCAGGGTGGGATTTTCGGTTGGAGCATTCATAGTGTCGCATCGTTTGCGGTGTCAACGCACGGAATCTACTTACGGAAGTAGATTCTTCTGGAGTCGCTCCCGGATGCTCCATTTCAGGCCGACAGGCTCCCATCCATCGGGCGGCAGGATCGACCACCACGCCTTCGTCGCCTCAGCGTCCACGATCTCCCGGTAGCTTCGGAATACCTGCTTCGGGGAGTTGCCAGCCTCCAGAGAGGTCCGGGCGACATCCCCGGTCTCCGCAACCCGATAGCTGATGAACGAGTGTCTGAGGGCATTCTGACGCCATCCACCGGGAATCTGAGCTTTCACGGCGGTATCGCCAAGCGCCCCGGACGCATCGCTGATGCTGATGATCGGGCCGGTCTCTTCGCGCCATGGGGCGAGCCATACCTTGAGATTCTCGGACAGCGGAACCAACCGGCGGGCAGCCGTCTTCGCCTTCCGACCTACGATCTCGATGTGGCCGCGATCCCATTTGATGTCCTGCCAATTGAGGCGAGCCACCTCCGCCGACCTAATTCCGGCGAAGCCGCCAATGGCGATGAGGGGGAGAATCCGGGCATGGGCGGCGAGGAGGATACGTTCCATCTCCTCGGGCGTGAAGATCGCGATTTCCTTGTCGGGCACCTTGAACGAATCGCTCTGCTCGGCGGCGGTCTTACGGTCGGGATGGAGGTATCCCTGTTTCTTGGCGAATCCGAACATCGTCACGATGTTGCGCCGGATACCATTCTTGCTGACCGGACCAAGCTTCTTGAGGCCGTCGAGAAACCGGTTGATGTCGGAGGTGGTCGCATCCGCGATATTGCCCGCGACGTTGTCGGTGAACCGCTTGAGATTCCTCGTGGCGTTGCGGACGTAGATGTCGCTCACGCCCTTGCGTTTCAGTGATCCAACGAACTCGGACGCCGCTTGGACATTGGTGCGGACGGCGAGCAGGTCTGCCCGGTTCGTGGCGTAGAACCGGACGGCATCGGATAGCGGAACTTCACCGGCGGTGCGCCTGGCGCTGACCCATTCCTCGATAGCGGCTGCGAGCGTCACGCCAAACTCACCGGCTGCACGTTCGCAATGCCGGAGGATGTCGATGTCGCGGCGGGTCGCCTCGCTCACTCCGGTTTCGCCATTGATGAGCCGGACGGTGATCTGCTGGGCGACCATCTTCGCCTCGTCCATGCAGGAGAAGCAGCGGGTTCGTCGGCTGCCACCCTCCTTCCATGCGAGGGTGAATTGGTCGTATCCGTCCTTGCGATTGATTGTGTAGATCCGGACTTTGGCCGGACCTGTTCCAACTTCTACGATTGCACTGCGTCGTTTGCGTTTCTGGGTCATCGAACCCGGCTTCCGCGTCAACTTGTGTGGAATTGTGTGTGGAAAGCCTGTCGCGGCTTCCGTTGATGGCTCGTAATCCTTTGATTGATAAGGCTTTACGGAGGTCGTCCTAGACGATGGCGGAGAGGGTGGGATTTGAACCCACGGTAGCTGTTACACTACGTCTGATTTCGAATCAGGTGCCATAGACCACTCGACCACCTCTCCTTGTTGGCGCGGCGAAAAATGGGCGGGCGATTGGGGTTTGTAAAGCCTGCAATTTCGCTCAATCCGGGAAAACAATCGCGCGGTGGCCATCGATGATCGTGCGATCATGGACGTGGAAGCGGATGCCCTTGGCGATGGCGATGCGCTCACAATTCCGACCAAGTCGGACGAGATCGTTCGGGGTGTGGAAATGCTGCACCCGCTCGACCTCCTGCTCGATGATCGGCCCGGCGTCGAGATCGGCCGTGACATAATGGCAGGTGGCGCCGATGAGTTTGACGCCCCGCTCGTAGGCTTGTTTGTAGGGATTTGCGCCGATGAACGCGGGCAGGAAACTGTGATGAATGTTGATGATGCGCCCGGCGAAGTCCCGGCAGAAATCGTCCGGCAGGATTTGCATGAAGCGGGCAAGCACGATCAATTCGACGTTCTGGACCTCGATAAGGCGGCGGATTCCCTCAAAACCCGGCGCGCGATTGGCTCCGTCCATATCGATGAGATGAAACGGAATCCCGGCGTGGTCGGCCACGGACTCACAATTCGGACGGTTGCCGATGATCGAAGTGATTTCGATCGGCAGCTCACCCAGCTCGGTGCGCCATAAAATCTCGTTGAGGCAGTGGTCGGTTTTGGTGACCAGAACTGCCGTACGCATGCGATACCTCGATCGAACGCCTCACGCGCGATTCCTCCCAGCGCCCGAGTCTGCATGACAACCACGGCGTAACACATGGCCCCTTCGATCTCTTGCTCATCTGTGATGGCGCGAATTCCACGCTGCGCGCGCAAAGCGGCGTGCCCGCACGTGTCAGCCGCTATCCATGGGGCGCCCTTTGGTTCATCGGCCAGCGCGCACCCGAATTCGACCCACAAGTGCTGTGGCAATCGGTCGGCTCCACCCGCGAACTGACTGGCTTCCTACCCACCGGAACCCCCGACGATCTGCTGAGCCTGTTTTGGAGCATTCGCCTCGATCGCATCGAGCATTGGCGTGCAACCGCGCTCGATGATTGGAAACGGAAAATCCTCTCTCTCGCACCACAAGCGGAAGTATTCCTCACTCAAATCGAATCCCACCGCCAGATCGCCACCGCGGCGTATCACGACGTGCGCTTGCGTCAGTGGCATGGCGACCGCGTCGCGATCCTCGGCGATGCCGCTCACGCCTTGAGCCCGCAACTCGGCCAAGGCGTCAATCTCGCGCTCATGGATGCCTCCACGTTCGCAGACTCACTCTCAAGGCATCCGCTGCCCGAGGCACTCGCGCACTATTCCACGAAGCGCCGCGCGCATCTGCGCTTCTATCAGTTCGCCACGCGTTGGACGACACCCTTTTTCCAGTCCGACATCCTCCCGCTTGGTTGGCTGCGCGACATGGCTTTCCCCATCATCCAGCAAATTCCTCCGCTGCGCCGACAAATGACAGCGACAATGGCAGGCGGAAAAACAGGACCGTTTTCCAGTTTGTGCGTCACGCCCCATACATGACCCGGGACCGATGCCTTCCCACATTTTTTCCTACCCGCTCATATCGTTTGCCTGTAAACCAAATCAACCTTCACCATTCAAAATTTGAAAATATGAAAATCGACTCATCACAGATAGTTTTGAAATGCTTGGTCTTCGCCCTCGCGGCAAGCGGAGCGGCCTTCGCTGAAGAAAGCACGAACAAAGCCCGCTCTTGGGGCAACGACCCCAAGAGCGTCCAAGTCTTCATTCTCGCCGGTCAATCGAACATGGTCGGCCACGGCAAGGCAGAAGGCGGCCTCGGCCAATTATGAGGCAAACCTCGTCGATTTGATCAAGGATCTGCGCACCGATTTTGGCAATCCCAAGCTGCCGGTATCCATCACCACCACCAGCATGGCACCACCACCGGAACCCACAGCCGTCGAACTGGCTCAACTCGCCGTGGCCGATCCTAAAAAATATCCCTCCTTCAAAGGCAATGTGAAAACCACCGACGCCCGCCCGTTCTGGCGCGATGCCTCGGTTTCACCCAGCAATTTCGGCTACCACTGGAACCACAATGGCGAAAGCCAGTATCTCAATGGCAAGGCCATGGGCCAACAAATGCTGGAGATGCTCGCTCCTTGATGTCAGGCGGGCTGGGTGGAATTTTCATTCGGATTTCCAATAGCTAGTCACCCGCAGCGACCTGCATGTTCCGCGCATGATTATCCCATGGTTGGTTTTTATCGGATTCGTGCTCTTGATGCTGGCGCTGGATCTTGGCGTGTTTCACCGAAAATCCCACGTGGTCGGCTTCAAGGAGTCCATCGCTTGGTCGGCCGTGTGGATCACACTCGGGCTTTCGTTTTCAGCGCTGGTTTACTTTGCTTATGAAGGCCACTGGTATGGCCTCGGCCTCATCCCTGACGGGGTGGACGGCCTAATCAACAACGGCAGGCTGGCGGCAACCAAGTATCTCACGGGCTATGTGGTCGAGAAATCGTTGAGTGTGGATAACATCTTTGTCATCGCGATGATCTTCGGTTCGCTCGCGGTGCCCGCCAGATACCAGCACCGGGTGCTGTTCTGGGGCATTATCGGCGCGTTGGTCCTGCGTGGTGTGATGATTGGCGTGGGCTCCGCGCTGGTGCACCATTTTCACTGGGTGCTCTATGTCTTCGGCGTGTTCCTGATCCTGACGGCTATCAAAATGCTCTTGATGAAAGACAAGGAAGAGCACCCGGAAAACAACCGACTCGTCCGCTGGCTGAGGAATCATTTCCCGATCACTCGTTACTTTCACGGTCAGCATTTCATGGTCAAAGCCGGCAGCAACGAGTCACACGAAGCCCCGGAACCGGGCGCGATAATCGAGGTGGATCCCGTCGTGGAAGGTGCCCCAAAAGGCAAATGGTTGCTCACGCCGTTGGCCGTCGCGCTCGTGTTGGTGGAGGTCACCGACGTGATCTTTGCCGTGGATTCCATTCCCGCGATTTTCTCAATCACGGCCGATCCCTTCCTCGTCTTCACCAGCAACGTTTTCGCCATCCTCGGCCTGCGTTCGCTTTATTTCGCGCTGGCCGGAATGATTAACCAGTTCCGCTACCTCAAGCCCGCGCTGTCGCTGATCCTACTGGTCGTGGGCGTGAAAATGCTCGCCGCAAAATGGTTAAAACACTGGCTCGGCGACTCGTTCAACCTAACGATCCTCGCGGTCATCCTCGGCATCCTCGCGACCGGAGTAATCACCTCATGGTTAGTCCGGCCGAAGAACGAGAAATGTTAGAATCCAGGTTTAATACTCGCTCTCGATCTCCTCAGCCGCCTGTTTGATGGATTTTCCGCCATCCACGCGCTTAGTGAAATCAATGAACTTTTCCAACTCGCGCCGAATGACCGGGAACAGGAAATAAACACCGATCAGGTTTGGAATACTCATCGCAAACAATGAGGCATCCGAGAAATCAACGACCGCGCCCATCGATGCGGATGAGCCCGCAATAATCACCGCACAAAAGATGACCTTGTAAACAAGGGCCATGATCTGTTTGCGACCAAACAGGTATTGCCATGCTTGAAGACCATAATAGCTCCAAGTAATCAGCGTGGAAAACGCAAACAGAAACACGCAGAGAAACAGCACATACTTAAAGCTCTCATGCACTGTCTGAAACGCCTGCGAGGTCATGCTGATCCCGAACGAAGTGCTATCTCCGGAGGTCTGGCCAAGCATAAATGACTGACCATTGATCGTGAACGCGCCGCTGTCTCCTGAGAAATACATCGAGGTCACCAAGACCAAGGAGGTCATCGTGCAAATGACCACGGTGTCGATAAACGGTTCGAGCAAGGCCACCACTCCTTCGGAAGCGGGCATCCGCGTTTGCACTGCCGCATGGGCGATTGGCGCGGAGCCGATTCCCGCCTCGTTTGAAAATGTCGCGCGCCGCATGCCCCAGACGAAGGCCGCCAGAAGACCGCCGGTCACCGCAGCCCTAGGATGAAATGCCTCCGTGATGATCATGGAAATCGCCTCAGGGATATGACTCACATTGTTGATCAGGACGATCAACGAGCTAACGACATAGATCAAGCACATGGCAGGAACCAACCTGGCCGTCACTTTCGCGATGCCTTGGATCCCCCCGATAATGACCAGCCCCGTGAGAACCGATAGGATCAACCCGAACATCCACTGCCGCCCTGCAAAGAAGCTCGCCTCGCCGCCAGTGATATTGAGGAGTTGGGAGGTGGTTTGATTGACTTGAAACACATTGCCGCCGCCGAATGAGGCGAAAACGCAGAAAATGGCGAACAGGATGGCAAGAAGTTTTCCGACAGGTGCGAGACCGCGCTCAGCGAAGCCTTTTTTCAGATAATACATCGCACCACCATGGATGCGCCCCAACGAATCAAACTCGCGGTATTTCACGCCGAGCGTGCACTCCGCGAACTTAGTGGCCATGCCGAGAAATCCTGATAGAAACAACCAGAACGCCACACCCGGCCCACCGATCATGATGCCGATGGCCACGCCTGCAATATTCCCCAAACCAACCGTGCCGGAAACCGCCGCGCTCAACGCTTGAAAATGGTTGATTTCTCCGGGGTCACCCGTGTGGCTGTAATGGCCGCGCACCGTGCGCAACGCGAGTCCGAACGCGCGGATATTGATGAACTTGAAACCGATTGTTGCGATGATGCCTGCCATCGCGAGCCAGATAACCACCGCTTTGACCGGATAGCCATTCACCGGGATATCGATGAAAACTCCATTCACAAACCAACCCGTGGCCCATCCAAAAAGCTTGTCGATTTTCTGGTCGAGCGTCACCGCAGTTTCGGCAGCACTCGCCCACCCGCACGACATCAACAGCAAAACCGCAACGGTCCAGCACTTCCCAAAACAACGATTAAATCGGCCAATCATGGGCGGCACCCTGACCACCCGCTTTTCAGGCCGCAAGCCTGAATCCGGGCCACTCCGCCAAAAGTCGCCCGTCATCCGCCCGTCATGAATCAGAAGCCGGATTTGGCAGCTACACCCGCCATGCGATTGGGAAAATTGATTTCAGCGATGCCGGATTTGTCCAAACCTCCAAGTCCAAGCTCGATCATCTTGCGGTATTGGACTTCGGTGGCACGGGACAAGGGCGCGGAAACTCCGGCCATTCCAGCGAGTGTATTGGCGATCCCGCTGTCCTTCGCCGCATGCGCTGCGGAAAAATAGCAATCATGATCCCGGTTGATCATGTCGTCCCCATCGGTTTCCAACACACGGGAATTCGCGCCGGTCTGCGAAAACACCTC
>CAYRLT010000574.1:0-12863 GCA_964425095.1 uncultured Luteolibacter sp. | reverse complement strand
ATGAAAACAACCAAGTTTCCGATGAGGTGGCCCGCAAGGAACAGAACCAGAACGATTCCGGTGAGGGCGACGACGAGCTTTTTCCCGATGGAGGAAGACCAGTAAGTTGCGAGGCAACGGGTGAGGGCGTTCATGACGATGTGGAAGAGGTGGCCTCTTTGGCCGCGCGGAGAAATAGACATGCGGTGGGAGCTTTTCAAGAGGAGAGTCAGCTAGCGGCAGAATCCGTGACACGAATAGTGGGATTTGCGGAGTGCTCTTGCCGGGCAAAAGTCCACTTTCCCCTCCAATACAGGGTTTCCATCCAAAAGTTGGCCCGCCTAATGCTAAGCAAGGGGGCAAGCTGATTGAATTCGCAAACCCATGGAAATGTTTGAAGGCTACGATCCGGGAGAATTTTACGATGAGATGTTCCAATCCGATGGATCGGTGCGGACTCATTGCGCGCCGCTGCTGAGGCGGTTCCGCCAGCTCGACGAGAGAGATTTCCTCGCCCGGAAGGCCAATTCCGAACTCTATTTCCTCCGCCAGGGCATCACCTTCAACGTTTACCATGACGACCGCGGCACCGAGCGAATTTTCCCGTTCGATCCCGTGCCCCGGGTGATGTCGGCCGACGAATGGGAACATCTCGAGGCCGGGCTCACCCAGCGCATCGTGGCGCTGAACCTGTTTTTGCATGACGTTTATCACGACCAGCAAATCCTCAAGGACGAGGTCATCCCGCGGTTTTATGTCGAGCAGGCGAAACATTACCGCCCGGAGTTCCGCGGAGTGGACGTGCCGGGAGACATTTACATCCACATTTGCGGCAGCGATTTGATCCGTGGCGCGGATGGCGAGTATTACGTGCTGGAAGACAATGGCCGCTGCCCGTCCGGGGCCTCGTATTTGCTGGAAAACCGCAACGCCCTGAAGCGCGCATTCCCCCGGCTTTTCGGCGACATGGGCGTGCGCTCGGTCGACTCCTACCCGCGGGATTTGCTCAACATGCTCCACCACATCTCGCCGCGCCGGGATGCCGATCCGGTGTGCGTGTTGCTGACTCCCGGTTGCCACAACAGCGCGTATTTCGAACATTGTTACCTCGCCCGCGAAATGGGCATCGATATCGTCGAAGGCGGCGATCTCGTGGTGGTGGACAAATTTGTGTACATGCGCACCACGCACGGCCTCAAGCGCGTGGATGTGATCTATCGCCGCATCGACGACGACTTCATTGACCCGGTGGTCTTCCGCAAGGATTCGGTGCTCGGCGTGCCCGGGTTGATGCAATCCTACCGCGCCGGCAATGTCTCGCTGGCCAATGCCGTGGGGACCGGCGTGGCCGACGACAAGGTGATCTATCACTTTGTGCCGCGCATGATCCAATATTATCTCGGCCAGGAACCGATCCTGAAAAATGTGCCGACTTACCTGGCATCCGAGGAGGAGGACATGAAATTCATTCTCGGCCACCTGCCGGAGCTGGTGGTCAAGGCGGCGAACGAATCCGGCGGCTACGGCATGCTGATGGGGCCGTCCGCCAGCAAGGATGAGATCGCCGATTTCCGGGAACGGATCATCGCCGATCCGCGCAACTACATCGCCCAGCCGGTGATCTCCCTCTCCCGCTCGCCGACTTGGTGTGACGGTGCGATGTCCGGCCGCCACATCGACCTCCGGCCCTACATCATTTATGGCAATGAAGTCAAAATCGTTCCCGGCGGCCTGACCCGCGTGGCGCTTACGAAAGACTCGCTGATCGTCAATTCCTCCCAAGGCGGAGGGAGCAAGGACACTTGGGTTCTCCGCCGCTGAAATCATCATGTTATCCCGCGTCGCAAACACGTTTTACTGGATGGCCCGCTATGTCGAGCGGGCCGACAATCTCGCACGCCTAATCGATGTCAACCAACAGCTCCTGTTGGATTCGGAGCGGCTCGATAGCGACCGCTTGCGCGGTTTCTGGCAACCGATCATCCTCAGCGCCGGTGACGAGGAAACCTTCAACTCCATCTATGACGAAGCCGGCAGCGCTGAGGTGATCCACTTTCTAACCGACGACCCGAGAAACCCCAACAGCATCACCTCATGCATCGGCCTGGCGCGGGAAAACGCCCGCACCGTTCGCGACCAATTGTCCGATGAGTTGTGGGAGGAAATGAACTCGCTCTATCTGTTCACGCGATCGGAGGAGGCGACCCTTCTGATTGCTTCCGATCCGGCCCGCTTCTATCAGAAAATCCGGCGCTCTGCCGAGACTTTCCTTGGAATCGCCGCGTCCACGATTTCCCGCAACGAAGCATGGGAGTTCATGGACCTCGGCCGGCATCTTGAGCGAGCCGATAAGACAACGCGTTTCATCGATGTGACGAGTTACCTGCCCGGCGGATCGGAGGGCCTGCAGAGCTCATCCCCCGGAATTCTCCACTGGTCGGCGATTCTGCGATCATGCGGCGCGCTGGGGGCGTTTCGATCGGTCAAGCGCGGCTTTGATGCCCGCGGAGTGTTTGATTTCCTGGTGTTTTCCAAGGATTTCCCGCGTTCGGTCTTATTTTGCATCGAGGCGGTGGATACCGCGCTGCACCGCATCTCCGGCACCCCGCGGGGGACATTTTCAAACGAGGCGGAGCGGGAAACCGGCCGTCTGCTCTCCGACCTTAATTTCGGCTCCACCGAAGATGCCTTCAGCATCGGGCTGCACCCGTATCTCGACTCGCTTCAGGCAAGGTTCAACCGCATCGGCGAGGCGATTTTCGAAAGCTACGTTCTCATGCCGGAGAGAATTCAGGTTTCCCCTGTGGGAGATTCCCGCTCACCATCCGCCATCGCTTTATGGCAGATGCAACAACAGCAACAGCAGTGAACCCACCATGCGAATCCGTGGAGCCCGCGGCCGGCATGCGGCTTTCGGTGTTGCACCGAACGACCTTCCATTACGGAACTCCGGTGATCCAGAGTCTGAACACGCTGCATTTGGAACCGCGCACGTTTCCCTATCAGAAAACAATCAGCTCATTGATCCGCGTCCTACCCGCGACCCGCCTGCGGCGCTTTACCGATTTATTTCAAAACATCACCCATCATTTCGAGTTACCGCAACCCCACTCGAAACTGGAGATTGAAAGCCGACTCCGCGTCCACAATTTACCGTTGGATATCAAAGCCGAGAGTCGCGAGGCATCGATTGAAGCCTATCAAGACCCATCGATCCGCGAAAGGATTTGGCCGTATTTGCAGGAGAGCAACCGGGTGCTGAAATCTCCCGAGCTCTGGCGGCAAACGATCGATATCACCCGTGAATGTCCGTCGATTTATCATCAGGCATGGACGGTGATGTCATGGATTCACCATGAATTTCAGTATGCGCCCGGAGCCACCGCCGTGAACACCAATGTTCTGGAGGCCTTCGCGTTAAAAAGCGGTGTCTGCCAAGACTTCACCCACGTCATGCTCGGCATGTGCCGGTCAATCGGAGTGGCGGCGCGGTATGCCTCCGGCTATCTCTACAACGGCCCGACGGATACTCTCGTCGGCGCCCAAGCCTCCCACGCCTGGTGTGAAATCTACCTGCCTGCGGCTGGATGGATCGGCTTTGATCCCACCAACAACAATCTCGCCGACGAGCGCTATGTGAAACTCGCCGTCGGCCGGGATTACGACGACGTGGCGCCAGTGGTCGGCAGCTATCGCGGCACCGGCCACTGCCAGATGGAGGTGCATGTGGAGGTGGAGAAAATCTGAGGGCGACGAGCGAGTCGCCTTTTCGCGGGGAAAATTGGGTTTTCGGCGAACGAAAAAGCGCGGAACCGAGTCCGCGCCAAGGGCTTTCCTGATGGGTATTTCCAATTTTTTCCGCCCGAAGCAATTTTTTTGAATAATTTCCGCTGGCGCAACTCTGAGAAGTGGGCATGTTCCCAAATCGTAAACCCCAATCCAACACTACCAACACACCCTTATGAAACTGTTCCTCAGCGCTCTCTGCGCATCGTTCATCATCGCTCCTCTCTCCTTCGGCGCTTCCGCCGCAGATCAGAAGCAGGAAACCATCATCCTTGCTGATTGCGGCAAGTGCAAGAAAGACGGCGCCAAGGAAGAACCCAAGAAAGAAGGCACCCTCGCCGGCGGCAAATGCGAAAAAGGCGGCTGTGACAAGGACAAGGAAGTAGCCAAAGAAGAAGGCACCCTCGCCGGTGGCAAATGCGAAAAAGGCGGCTGCGACAAGGACAAGGAAGAAGCCAAAAAAGAAGGCACCCTCGCCTGATCCCATCACCCATTCATCAAACCGAAGCAATCAAACCGCCGGAGCATATCCGGCGGTTTTTTCGTTTGCATCCAGATTCGACGAGGGAGATTGACCCAACTGGATTGATTCCACAGGGTGCGCCTATGATCGATGTGGTTTGCGGAGTGATTCAGGATTCAGACGGGCGTTTTCTCGCCTGCCTGCGCCCTCAGGGAAAACACTTGGCGGGTCTGTGGGAGTTTCCGGGCGGGAAAGTGAATCCCGATGAATCACCGGAATGCGCCCTGGCCCGCGAGTTGGAGGAGGAACTCGGAATCAAAGTGATCGTCGGTGCTCCGCTCGAACCCGTGCATTGGAACTACGATAGAGGAAGCATCCTCCTCCTACCATTTTTTTGCACCATCACGGTCGGCCAACCACAAGCCATCGAGCACGAACAATTGCTTTGGTGCGCCCCCGCAGATTTTGGAACCCTTTCCTGGGCGGAAGCCGACCTGCCGGTGCTCGCGCAAATCCTTGCCGGTATTCTGTAAACCCCGCTTTGAAACGGGAAACGGGACACCAGCCCAAATCCCGGCCGCTCACGAAATGACAAATCCCCCTCCCCTCGTCCGTATTCACCTGCATGAGCCCGTTGCACGCCAGCCGCTTGCTGGTCATTCCGATGATTCTCACAGTGACCAACCTCGCTGCTGAAACCCTGCAACAATCATTCAAGGATCTTCCTAAATCCGCGAAACGCCACACAGGCCCTTTGTTTTGGCTTCACGGTGATGAATCCCCTGAACGGTTGAACGCCATTCTGGACAAGGTGGCCGAGGGAGGAAACGGCAGCTTCACTGCGGAATCCCGACCCCACAAGGATTGGCTCGGAGACGGCTGGTATCGCGATCTGGAAATCTGCCTGAATGCCTCCAAAAGACTCGACCTCCAAATGTGGATCTTCGACGAAGACTGGTGGCCGAGCCAGACCGTCGCAGGCAAGGTGCCGCTCGAATATGTCGCAAAAATCCTCGTGGCGGAGGCAAGACCGGTGGACTCCTCCCATGTCTATCAGGAAAATCCCGCGACCGACCCGCACTTCATCGCGCTTGTCGCGGGCCGCCTGGCCGGAGATGGCGCGGTTGAAGCGGCATCCTTGCAGGATCTGACACCCATGACCCGCAAAGGACCGGTGAAGTGGACCCCTCCGGCGGATGGAGGAAAATGGCAGGTGATGGAATTCCGCTGGGAACCCGCGCCACGTCTCAAACAGGGCAAGCGCTTCGCCATCGACGGCATGAGCCGCGATTGTGTCGATTGGTATATCAAGACAGTTTACGAACCCCACCATGCGCGCTTTGGTGACGACTTCGGCAAGACCATTCCGGGTTTCTTTTATGATGAACCGGAAACTCCAGGCGACTGGGGAACGGAACTGGCCGCGACATTCAAGAGTATGGGCGCAGACTGGATGCCGGCCTTTGTCGCATGGAAATTCAAACTCGCCGGCGAGGCGCAGGATGCCGCGTTCTATCAATATGCCGAGGCCCGCGCGGAAACCTGGGGCCGGGTGACCTATGGCAGCCTGTCCGAATGGTGCCACAAGCGTGGCGTTATCTCCATCGGCCACTTCATGGAACACGACAACTTGTATTACAATCCGGCATACTGCGCGGGTGACATGATGCGGCTCCAGAAATACAGCGACATGGGCGGCATTGATCTCGTCTGTCGGCAGTTGTATCCCGGCAAGCGGCCGGCTGGCATCTATCAGATCCCAAAACTGGGCAGCTCGGTGTCGCACGTTTTTGGAAAAAAAGACGATCTTGCGATGTGCGAGATTTTCGGCGGATACAATCAGGAGCTGACCTATCCCCAGATGAAGTGGCTGTGCGACCAGCACCAGTTGCGCGGAATCAATTTCATGATTCCCCATTCGTTCAATCCACTGGCACCGGCGGACAAGGACTATCCACCCTATTTCTACAATGGCGGATTCGAGCCACGGTTCGCCCTGTATCGGGTTTGGGCGGACTATTCCAGCAGGCTTTCGTCGATGCTTACCGGTGGCCACCATGTCTGCCCGGTAGCCGTGTTGTTCAGCGGCAATGCGAAACGGCTTGGGACATACACCACTCCCGAGGATCTGACCTCCTCCGTGCAGGATGCGCTTTACGATTGCGACTGGCTGCCCTTCGAGCGTTTTGAAGACTCCGTTACCACCGTCGGCGATGGCGAACTACGACTGCACGGTGAACGCTATCGCGTGCTGGTGGTACCACCTGCGGAGGCGATGCCCCACACCACCCTCGCCAAGGTCAAGGCCTTCCATGATGCGGGCGGCGTGGTGATCGGATACGGCCGACTGCCTTCCAAATCACTGACTCCGGGACGGACCGGCAAGGACATGCTCTCTCTGTGTGATTCCATCTGGGGAGCGGATGCAAAACCCGGACCCGGTGTTGGCAAGACCAACGCGAATGGCGGACGCTCCTACTATCTAACTGAAAAGCCGTCTCCGCTTGAAATCTCAAACTGCATGAAAGATGCCGGGGTTTCCCCCATTGTCGAAGTGAGGGCGGGCGATACCGGGAACTGGCTTCATGCGCTTCGTCGCGTGGACCGTGAAGACCGCGACATCGTGATGATCGCCAATCAAAATACCGATGGCGGCGCGCGTGCGTTCTCGCTGCTGATACCCGGAACCAAGGGTGCTCCCGAAGCATGGGACGCGATGCGCGGTGAATTCAATTCGGTGCCGTGGCGTGAGGAACAGGCGGGCGTGGTCATCGAAATCACACTCGAGCCCGTCGAGAGCGTGTTGATCCGTTTCGGCGGAAATAGTACCCTGCCGCTACGTCTGACACCGTCCTCACAGGCGATCGCGACCCAGGCCGTCGAACCGGCCATATCGGCGACGCCCGTAGTCTATCAAACTCCGAAAAAGGGCCAGAAAAGTCCATGCACCGGAGTGGCCTTTCAAGGTGAGGTGAATATTTCCGATGTCTCACTCAAGTCCGGACGATGCGCCTATCTGGTCTGCGAGATGGCCCCGGATGCCGGCGAAGATGCGACTGCCGTGCGGGTGAACGGAGAATATGCGGGAGGATTCATCGGCAAACCCTACCGTATTGAAATTTCCACTCGATTGAAGGCGGGTTTAAACACGGTGTTGATCGAACCGTTTCCCGTCAGCAAGGTTTGGATCGAGTGGCATTGAGGCGGTTTAGGCCGGCGAGCGCCATCTGGCCGGCGACCTCAAATCTCCGCCGCAGCCGGCGGTTGGGATTTTGCCCGACCGCGCAGATTGAGCAACTCCACTCCAAGAGAGAAGGCCATGGCGAAGTAGATATAGCCTTTGGGAATTTCGAAATGCAGACCCTCGGCAATGAGCGCGGTCCCGATCAAAATCAGGAATGAGAGCGCGAGCATTTTCACCGACGGATGACGCGATACGAAATCACTGATAGGCCCGGCGGCAATCATCATGATGCCCACGGAAATAATCACGGCCAGCGCCATCACCGACAGGTGATCGGCCATACCGGCGGCGGTGATCACCGAGTCCAACGAGAAAATAATATCGATCAGCGCGATCTGAATCATCACCGCCATGAAACTGCTCGCTTTCACGGAGACCTGCGCATCCGAGCTGTCTTCAAGTTTGTGATGAATTTCCTTGGTGGCTTTCCAAATCAGGAAAAATCCACCGATGAGAAGAATCAGCCCTTTGCCGGTAATGCCGAGCATGCCCTCGTGTTCGGCGGCGTGGGGCGACATTTTCCAAAATGCCGGGGCGATGGGGATGGTGAAAATGACAGCTTTGAGCCCCATGATCCACTTGATCGTGGCCAGCAGCATGAGCCGTGTGATCATGGCCAGACCGAGACCGAAAAATCGACCGAATCGGCGTTTCTCCGGCGGCAGGCGATCCACAAGAATCGAGAGGAAAACGATGTTATCAATCCCCAGAACGATCTCAAGCAGCGTAAGGGTGGCGAGGGCGGCCCAAGCATTGGGATCGGAAAACCATGTGAAGTCGAACATAGGAAGAGTGTGTCAGGAAATTTGGGAGGCGAAGGCAAGAGCGCGTTGCTTCATCTGAGTGGCCATCAGGTTCAGGGCGTTCGCGCGCGTGGGGGCGAGGTGCTCCTTGAGGCCGGTGCGATCGATGAAATTCATGTCCGCCGTCAAAATGGCATCGGGCGTCTCATCATCGAGAACACGCACGAAGAGGGCGATCATGCCCTTGGTGATCAGCGAATCGGAGTCCGCACAGTAATGAATTTTCCCATTTTGATAGATGGCATCCAACCAGACTTGCGACTGACACCCCTTGATGAGATGCTCCGGGTTTTTGGCGGCTTCCTCCATCGGCGGGAGTTTCTTGCCGAGGCCGATGACGTATTCGTAGCGTTCGGTCCAATCTTGAAAGAGGGCGATTTCCTCCAAAAGTTGTTCTTGTTTCTCGGCGATGCTCATGCGGACGCCAGTGGAACGCGAAACAAGGTAACGGGCAAGCCGGATCAAGTGGCGGGAGCAAGTCTTTGCAAGGCCTTGCCGGCGAGAAAGGCGCAGGGCGGCCCAATCAAACAAACGATTGCCAAGGTGCCCGGCCCGGCGGCAACGAGGCCAAGCGGCAACAGGACGATCCAGTCCACAAGCGGGATTCCAGCGAGCAGATTGGAGATCAGCCTGTGGACCGGCTTGCGGAAAATCGTCAGACAAAGCGCAATCCACAGGACATAGGGGGAAATCCCGAAAAGACTCACATCCAGCGGGCACGCCAAACCCACCCACGCAGCGAAAAACATCAAGAGTCCGGTTGGCAGAAATAGCCATCGTGCAAAACGGAGGAGTCCCGTGGGGGCGGTCGCCATCGATTCACCACGGGCACTCAGGGACAGTCCGACGATGTGTAAAAACAACCCGAAGGCGCAGGCAACGAGGGCAATCGGAAATCCCTGCGGAGTGGCGAATCCGGCAAATCCCAGCACCGGCAACAAGGCGCGACACGATCCCATCGGAATCACCGACCACGCCGCCCACTTGTGCGACCATGTATAAATCACGATGGCTACAACAATCATCAGCGCGACGATCAAGCATTGCTGATGGACCGCAGCGGCGGAGCAGATGCCCAACAGACCGAATGTACAGGCGGCCAGAAAATACGTGCGTGGCGTGAAAATCCCACTAGGCAGCGCCCGTTCTCGACGATGAATTTCATCCCAACTGCGGTCCGCCCAGTCGTTGAGAAAATTCCCCGCGAGATAGAGAAACACCCCGGACAGGACCAAGAGGGCAAGCGGGAGAGAGAGCGCTTCAACAGTGCCCAGTCCCACAGCCGATGTCGCAAGGGCGACACCAAGGAAAACATTGCCCGCCACGCTGGGAACATTGGCGAGCCTCGCGCTGGCGGCCAGCGCGCGGAAGTGATGTGAGAATCCTTTCAAATGAATGATGTGTCGATTTGCGCGAGTTTTTCCATGCTCACTCGGTGGCCCGATTTTACAAGTCCGTCAGCTCCTCACTCGGCTTTGGCCAGCACCACCCGGAATCCATAGATTGTATCCTGATACGTGGGAGGCACGGCGTTTCTGGAACCGGTGTAAAGATTTTCAATTTGATAAGTATTCCAACCGCCACCGCGCAGAACCCCGAGCACGTTGGTGGCGAGTTTGGAATACTCATCCGCCACCCATTCCTGGACGTTTCCACTCACATCATAGAGGCCGTATTGATTTGCAGGAAAACTTCCCACCGGCGCAGTGAATGGATAGCCGTCCACATAGCCGGGGATCGTCCGCACAATCTCGACTCCCGGCGTCCGGGAAGCCGCCAAGTCCGCTAAATTCGCGATTTTCCCGGCCTCCGGCCAAGTCACACCCCACGGAAAAATCCGCTGCTTGCGGGCATCCCTCCATCCCGGACTGGTGTCATCCTCCTCGATCAGTCCCGCCAGCGAACTCCATTCCAAATCGGTGGGCAGACGATAGACATGAGCCATCGAAATTCTTTCCCCCTCGCGCTCGCGGCGAGTCAGCCACTCGCAAAATGCCTGCGCATCTTCCCGGGAAACATTCACCACCGGATGATCGTCATCCTGCGGAAATGGCGCGGACCGCGGCGCAACATGCTCGGACTCTTTAACAAAAAGCGCGTAATCACTCACGCGCGTCTCCCAGATCGAAACCATCAAATCTTTTCCGATCGGCGCGAATCGCATCTGAATCCCGTTTTCCCACGGCCGGCCAAACACCACTCCCTGGTTTTTCACCAACGTGAGGTTCTTCTCAAAAGTTTCGCCCTCGGCCATGTTGATGCTCTTTGCAAGCGGCTTATATCCTTCCAACACCAACAGCAGATCGACCTCCCCCGGCTTCACCTGCGGAATCGTTAGAGACTGATGAGTGAAACCCACGGATTGCCCGTTCACATACACCTCCGCCCCTGGCGGTTCGCTGGTGAGGAGCATCCGGCCATACACAATTCGCCGCACAATCACACGGAACGGCCTCAATCCATCGCTTCGCGCCCGAGCACTCATTCCGGGATGCTCGAACGACAATTCACGCAGCGGTTTCACCTCGTGCTCTTCAGTGAGGTAGCCCGCCCGGATTCCGCTGTTTTGCAACCACTGACAGTATGCGTTCGCCGCCTCGTCCGTCGAAAGCATCACATCCACTGGCTGGCCATTTTGGGAAAATTTGAGAATCTCCGACTGGCTTTTCACCAGTTTCAACGTCTCACCACGCTGGTCCCACATCTCCTGTGTCACGTAGCCCGAACTGACATGGTGGTCTTCCACAGGTTGATAGACCGCTCCCAATTGATCGCCCCACACATCCCCTGGCAGGGGCGGTGAAAACACCCGCATCTCCCCGTAAAGCGTCATCGGCTCGTTAGTCGCATTGCCCGGCACCAAGCCACGGACCACCAACGGCTTGAAGCCATTCTTGCGCAAGGTGAACACGACTTCGCCCCCCACCTGCGCGGTCAGCGTCGGTGTCGGCGTGGTCCCTACCATGATCCCGCCCGCATCCAACACATCAGCCCCCTCGGGCGTGCTGAAAACCCGCAACAAGCCGACCTTTGGCGGCGGCGCCGGCGGATCCAAAACGAAGCGCTGCACCCAGTCCGAGTCCTTGACCAATTCCCATCCCGCCCAACAAGCAAAACCAGTCAGCATCAGCGTGGTCAAAAGCACCGCCGTCCCACTTTGGCGGCGGCGTTTCCCGCGTTGGATGCGTTTGAGCGATTCCGCCAAACCCGCTGCCGTGGAAATTTTCCGCTTGGAAATCCGAGGTTCGCAAACTTCGCAAATGATCCGGTTGAGCTCCAACCAGCGCTTGCGGTCGTTACCCGTGGGCATCTCCTCCGGCAATTCCGGAAAATTCATCCGGTCCATGCCGGTCGCAATCTCGTAAAGAACCTTCCCCAAACTGTAAACGTCCGCCTGAGCCGATCCCGGACCTTCCGGAGGAACAAATCCCTCGGTCCCCACAAACGTGCGCTGCCCACGCAGCGCCACCAGCCCGATGTCGGCCAGTTTCGCCCTGCCATTGACAAAAATAATATTCGATGGCTTCACATCGCGGTGCGCCAAACCCTGCCCATGCAGGTGTTCCAGCGCCTCGGAGAGACGCAACCCGACATCGATGCACTCGTTGGTATCCCACTGGACGCCCGCCGCCTGATGATGATCCGCCCGCAAAGTCCGCGGCTCGTATTCGATCGGATTGATGTCTCGCCCGGTCCTCACATCATCGCCGATCTCCATCACATAGTAATAAAACGACTTACCATCCGGACTGCGCCCGACATGCAGAATATTGACCAGCGCCGGATGATCCCGGGAAATCGGTTCGAATTTTAAAATGCCCTCAAACTCCCGCTCAAATCCCCGTTCATCCTCGAAGTCCTCACGCCAAACCACTTTCACCGCCCTCAACGCACCCGTCACTCCGCGCGCAAGCCAGACCTCACCATAAGCTCCTCCGCCGATCTTTCGCAGAACTTCGTGATCCGGAATCGAGGGGCTCGGGCGAAATCTAGTCGGCATCGCTTTCGGCTTCAAGTTTAGCCAACTCACGCTTGAGGACAGCGCCCACCCGGTGCTTCGCCAAATAGACCTGGGCCATACTCACATTGAGTTTATCATGCACTTTTTTAGCGTCCCACTGCTTGATGACATAACAATCAAAAATCTGATACTGCTTCGGGGAGACCTGCGCCTTGACCCGCGATAACGCCGCATCCGCAATATTCTTTTGCCACTCGATGTTCCACAAGCGGGATAAAACCTCTCCTGCCGGATCCTCGATGCGATCAATCACCGCCGTTTTCCGATCATTGTCCCACTCGCCGCCCATCATCGCCGTATCCTTCTCGCGCTTGCGGAACTGGTCGTTGATCCGCCAGCGAGTCATGCTCATCAACCATGTCTTGAATGACCCCTGCTCGGGATCGTAGAGCTTCTTTTTGCTCTGCTTGGCGATCGAAAGAATCGTCTCCTGCACGCAATCAAACGCTTCGTCCTGACGCAGCCCCGCCTTGACCGCCACCGAGTAAATCAGCCGCCAGTAGGTTTGATAAAATTCATCCCACGTTCGTTGGTCCTCCCAATTGTCCAGCCGCGCGATCAGGCTCT
>CAYRLT010000573.1:0-11537 GCA_964425095.1 uncultured Luteolibacter sp. | reverse complement strand
CCAAACCCCGCGTTTTCCCATGTGAAAGTGCCACTTATCTCGACATATATATTGGCAAATAAAGATGGCAAGGAGGCATACGTGCAGCCAGTTGTCGATGGCGATCAATATCACTTTACGATTAAGTTGGGCTCGCCTACTCCGCAAGCTAAAGGGGGTACAAAGGCGGATGGCAGAGGGGCAAACTTCAGATGTATTGTGTCTGAGGCCGTCATAGGTGGCGATTACATCAAGGAAGAAGGCAAAGCAGGAAGAATAGGACAAAGACTAATGGCTATCGTGGCGGAGGGTGTTCGTGGTCGTGTTTATCTCGCCCCAACAGAGGAAGCGGAGACCATCGCTCACAGCGCGATACCGACATGGCGACCTGCTGGAGAAATTCCAGCAAGATTGACTGGCGGAACTTGTGTGCCGTATGGATTCAAAGAATGGGGAGACATCTTTACGCCGAGGCAATTAGTAGCATTGACAACCTTGAGTGATCTTCTCTCAGACGTTCGTGAACGAATCCGCTTAGATGGTCTGGCAGCTGGTCTTCCCAGCGACGAAAAAGGTCTGGATGCTGGAGGCATCGGTGCGAGTGCATATGCCGAAGCCGTCACCGTTTACCTCGCCTTCGCGGTTAATCGCTGTTCGGATTTCTCAAATTCAGTGACTAGGTGGGTCCCCGGAAACCAGAAGGTCATGAACTTGTTCGGAAAACAAGCAATCCCGATGACGTGGGATTATCCAGAAGCAGCAATTCTGGCGGATACGGTTGGCGGCTTCGGTCCAGCATCTGGATACATCGCTGATTGCATAGAAAAGCTATCTCCCGCAGCAGATGGTTTTGCGACACAAGCAGATGCCCAAACGCAGACGGTTTCTCGATTTAAGTTCATTTCAACAGATCCGCCTTACTACGACAACATAGCTTACGCAGACCTATCAGACTTTTTTTATGTTTGGTTGCGAAGGGCTTTGCGATCGGTCTTCCCAGCTACGCTTGCAACAATGGCGGTGCCGAAAACTGAAGAATTAGTGGCTACGCCATACCGTCATGGCAGCAGGGAGAAAGCAGAAATCTTCTTTTTGGATGGAATGACACAAGTCATTCACAACCTTGCCGAACAAGCACACCCGGAAGGCCCAGTCACAATTTATTACGCATTCAAACAGTCAGAGACAAGTGGAGATACCGGGACTTCCTCAACAGGATGGGAGACTTTTCTGACCGCGGTATTGCGGGCAGGCTTTACTATTGTGGGCACTTGGCCGTTACGCAGTGAACAAGAGTTTCGTATGGTCAGCATGGGGAACAATGCGCTCGCCTCCAGCATCGTCCTCGTCTGCCGCAAGCGCGCCACCGACGCGCCTTCCATTTCCCGCCGTGAGTTCATCCGTGAATTGAACGGCGTGCTGCCCGAGGCGCTCGACGAGATGACCAAAGGTTCCGGCGACGAACGTTCGCCCGTGGCCCCGGTGGACCTTTCGCAGGCCATCATCGGGCCGGGTATGGCGGTCTTTTCCAAATACGCCGCCGTGCTGGAGGCCGACGGCTCGCCCATGAGCGTGCGCACCGCCCTCCAGCTCATCAACCGCTTCCTCGCCGAGGACGACTTCGACGCCGACACCCAGTTCTGCCTGCATTGGTTCGAGCAACACGGCTGGACGGAAGGGGCATTTGGTGAAGCCCTCGTGCTGGCCCAGTCCAAAGGCACCAGCCCGGACGCCATGAAGGAAGCCGGGGTGCTGCAAAGCGGCAGCGGCAAAGTGCGCCTGCTCAAGTGGGCCGAGTATCCCACCGATTGGGACCCGCGAACCGACGCCCGCACGCCCGTCTGGGAAGCCCTGCACCAGCTCATCCGCGCTCTCAAACAAGGCGGTGAATCCGCCTCCGGCGCGCTCCTCGCCGCCCTCGGCGGCAAAGCCGAAGCCGTGCGCCAGCTCGCCTACCGCCTCTACACCCTCTGTGAACGCCAAGGCCGTGCCGAAGACGCCCGCGCCTATAACGAACTCATCACCAGCTGGACGGGAATCGAGACCGCTGCTGCCAGCGCACCGAAACCTGCGCAGGGAGACCTATTTAGCTAACCCTCAATCCTATTAAATTTATGAGCCTAAAACCTTGGAGAGAAATCATCGTCCCACACCCAGACGTGCTCAACGGCACGTTCCAGCAATCAGAATTTGCGGCTGATCTGACCATGGTGCGCAGTGGCAAAGCAACGCCGGAATACGGCGACGCAAAGGCATTCTACGAGCGCACATTCATTACTGAAGGAATGGGGCGGCTGCTATCTCAGGTAGCTCAACGTCTCAACGGAAAGGGCGGCGAGCCCGTTATCCAACTTCAAACCGCGTTTGGTGGTGGCAAAACACACACAATGCTTGCCGTCTATCACATGGCCACGCGCCAGTGCCCACTGGGTGATCTTATGGGCATCCCTGCGTTGCTGGATCAAGTCAGTTTGATGGATGTGCCGCAAGCACAGGTGGCTGTACTAGATGGGGTTACCCACGCTCCGGGTCAACCATGGAAGCATGGGCAACAAACCATCCGCACCCTGTGGGGGGAAATGGCGTGGCAGTTAGGAAAGGCAGAAGGCTATGCCATGGTCAAAGAGGCGGACGAAAGCGGGACCTCACCTGGCAAGGAAGTTCTCGCTGCGTTGCTCTCTCGTTTTGCCCCATGCGTGGTTCTGCTAGATGAGTTGGTCGTTTACATCCGCCAATTTGTGGAAAGCCAAGCGTTGAGTGGCGGCACTTACGACAGCAACCTAAGTTTCATCCAGTCTCTCACGGAGGCTGCCAAGTTGGTTCCAAATGCGGTCGTGTTGGCATCCTTGCCTGAATCTGACAACCAGGCCGGCGGTCCACGCGGCGTTTCCACCCTTAAAGCGCTGGAAGCTGTTTTCAACCGAGTCCAAGCACTCTGGAAAACCGTTGCGCCAGAAGAGGCATTCGAAATCGTGCGCAGGCGGTTGTTTGAGCAAATCAAAGACGCCAAGGCACGCGACCAAGTCTGCCGCGCGTTCGCCGATGCCTATGTGGACGAAGGTGCCAAGGTGCCGCAGGAAACACAGGAGGCTCGTTACTTTGATCGGATGATCCAAAGCTACCCCATCCACCCGGAAGTCTTTGCCCAGCTTTACGAGGAATGGACGACGATTGACGGATTCCAGCGCACGCGGGGCGTATTGAAGCTCATGGCCAAGGTGATCTTCCGCCTGTGGCAGGATAACAACAAGGATCTCATGATCCTGCCCGGCAGCCTGCCACTCTACGACGGCAGTGCGCGCAACGAGCTGATTTACTACCTAGGCGCTGGTTGGGATCCGGTAATGGATCGTGACATCGACGGTGAGAAGGCCGAGACCACCATGCTGGAAGCCAAGGAAACGCGCTTCGGCTCCGTCCAGGCCGCTCGTCGCGTGGCACGTACGGTCTTCCTGAGCAGCGCCCCCTCATCCATCAGCATGAGGCCCGGAACCCGCGGGATTGACCGGGCAAGAGTGATGCTTGGCTGCCTTCAGCCAGGCCAAACTTCCTCACTCTACACGGACGCTCTGAATCGACTCGCGGATCAACTCCACTACATGAGTTCCTCCGGCGACAAATCCCAGGATGCTACCCGCTATTGGTTCGACACCCGCGCCAATCTGCGGCGCGAAATGGAAGAGCGGAAGCAGCGCTTCGAGGACAAGAATGAAGTGCGCGGGCGCATGGCGGAGATCGTGAAAAAACTCGCCGTTGGGGCGACCTGCTTCAATGGCACCCACATCTTCACCCCGCACAGCGATGTGCCTGACGACAGTGCCCTACGCTTGGTCTTGCTCTCACCGGAGCAGTTCTATTCCAAGGAGGAACCACGTTTCGCCAACGATGCCGTGCTAGACTACGTGCGGAACAATGGCACGAAGCCAAGGTATCGCGGCAACCGCCTGCTTTTCCTTGCTCCCGATCACGGTGCCCTGACGCGGCTTCGCGATTGCATCCGCGTGGCGCTGGCGTGGAACTCGATCGTCGAAGATGTCGCCGCCATGCGCCTGGTGCTGGATAACCTCCAAGCCGAGCAAGCCAAAAAAGAACTCAAGGGTGCCGATGACGTGCTGCCGCGAGTGGCTCGCGAATGCTTCAAATGGCTACTCTGCCCGTCGCAGGACAGCCCTACTGGCAAGCCGAGCGTGGAATCTGTCGCCCTGAACACCAGTGGTGCGGCCTTGGGACCCGAGATTGAACGCGTGTGCATCGACAACGAATGGCTCATCGCCACATGGTCGCCCATTCACCTGCGCACTAAGCTCAAGGTGCTTTACTGGAAGTCCGACAAGCCTGCCGTCAAAGCAGCGGACTTCTGGGAGGACACGCAGCGCTATCTTTATCTGCCGCGACTCACGGATCGTGGCGTGATCGCGCAAGCCATCGTCAAAGGTGCTGGAACCCGCGATTTCTTCGCCACAGCCTACGGCGAACACGAAGGGAAGTTCGATGGCTTCACGTTCGGAGACGCGAATGTCCAATTCGACGACACGCTGCTGCTCATCGAACCCGAAGCGGCCAAAGAATACGAAGCGGCGAATCAGCCGCCTCCACCACCGGGGACAACACCTCCGGGACCTGTGCCGCCCGGCTCCACGCATCCAACTCCCACTCCGTCCGGCCAGACACCTCCAAGCCCAACGCCACAGGGACCGCCGCCTTCCCCCAAGGCTAAATCATTTCACGGCTCAGCCACAGTCGCCCCAGCCGCCGCCAAGATGCGCCTCGTGCAGATCGCCGAAGAAATAATCGCAACACTTGCCGCCGATCCAAATGCCGAGGTTAATGTCCGCATCGAGATCGAGGCCAGCTTCGCCAACGGTGTAAAGGATCAGACAAAGCGGGCTATCTCCGAGAATGCAAAGACCCTGGGCTTTAACACCGCAGAATGGGAATAAACCAACTCCCGCGCTCGCACATACACCTCCATTCCAAGGCCGTGAAACATAATGATAATGAAGTCCCTCAGGACCTTGATCCAATCCCCGAGCTTGGGTATGAAGAGCCTTGGGTAGAAACGCCTTTCCAAAAAGCCTGCATTGCCTTTGCTGAAGCGTTTGCGGGTTTTGAGCTTTCATCGAATAATTACACATTCAACACCGAAAATCACATCAGCATCCCTCTGCTGAGCGCCGAAGAAGTCAGTTCCCGGCATGCGAAATCCCGGCCAAATGAAGCTACACATTTTGGTATGCTGATCGGCCCCCAGGGCTTCGCAGAGACAGCTTGGATGAACGAAGGCTCCATTTGGCGGAACGAAGATTCGCTTTATCTTCGTCATCCAGCCGAATTGGCGGAAATCATTCACGCCCATACCAAAGGACTGTTTTCTGAGAAAAGGGCGGATTTCAAAGATTTATCCAGTCGTTTAACCCAGGAGGAATACTTTAAATCCTTTACTAGGCTTCATTTGAGCGACACGCCCACCTACGAAGCCGAGCTCGATCCTCAATACACCAACAACCCCTTTTTCCCCGCCTCCGGTCCGGCCAATCGCTCTTTCAACGGCCTTCACCCCAAAAGCAAATTCCTAGCATTCATTTATTTGCCAAGTCTATTGCGCGCTGCGTCACTGAAGCGAGTGGAGTCACACGTTCATAAATCGGTTATTTCGAGAGAAAATTCATCTGGTCAGCGCATGCTGTTTCTCGATGGGTTGCGTGCTTTTGCTTCGGTGATGATTCTCTTGCATCACTTCGCACTGTATCCTCCACTATGCACGAATGCGGAGCCTATTCTTGGATCCGTGGTGCAATGGTTCCATAACTACGCGCGATTCACCCAGGTATTCTTCGTGATCGGCGGATATGTCATGGCGTGTTCGATGTCTGCCCGGCCTTGGAATTTCGCTGCTGTGAGATATTTTTTAATCCGACGCTATTGTCGACTGGGGATACCTTATCTAGCGGCGATTGTTCTAGCCATCGTTGCATGTGGGTTTGCTCGCGGATGGTTGCCGGATGACGTTCTCGGTCTGCCGCCAACGTTGCCCCAGTTCGTCGCCCATCTCTTTTTTCTACAAGATTTTTTAGGCTATGAGAATTTGTCGGCGGGGGTGTGGTTTGTCTGTATCAACTTTCAGATGGGATTGATTTATGTAGCGATGCTTTTCCTGCGTGATGCTTTGACAAGATGGCTTGGATATCCCGCGGGAGATACACGCACGCAAGTGCCGATGATTGTAGGATGGATGATATCTGTGTTTTCGTTATTTTTCTTCAACCTGCACCCGGATTGGGATTCTTGGGCGATCTATTTCTTTCCTTATTTTTTCATGGGTATCGTGGTTCATCGCGCCTTGCAGAGTAAACGCTTCGAAGCAGGGTTCTGGCTTTATATCTTTGTGGTCGCGGTCGCTATGGCCTTCGGCTGGCGTTGGCGACTAGCAAGTGCGTTGATCGTTGGTTTGCTAGTTTTTGGTGCGGCGAAATCAGGTTTCGGCAACTGTTGGCCAAAGAGCCGATTGATCGCGCGAATGGCTCAAGTGTCCTATAGTTTGTTTTTAGTTCACTTCCCCGTTTTGATCGTGGTCGCTACCGTATGGGAAAAGCTCGGCTGGACCTCGCCTGCCTATGCGGCCGTTGGTTTGTTTACGGCGTTTCTTGCCAGCGTGGCTTCTTCATTTGCCTTTCATCGCTATATAGAGATTCCCGTCGCAGGCTTGTTTCGTAAATGACGATAAACTGCCAGCAAGGCATACAATTAGTATGCGGTCATCTGTGCCTTTCTATGCCATCCGTAGTTCAATTTCGATTTTAGGGTTAAATCGAGATTGGAAATAGGAAATTGCGGATTGGTTAAAGGGGTGTTCCCAGCCAGTGGGAGGCGGGTGCCTGGAGGAATTCGGCGATGGGAATGCCTTGGCCGCCGACGAGGAGTTTGGCGGTGGGCTGGTGGGCCTTGTCGAAGGCGGCGATGCCGGGAAGGGTTTGTTTGCGGCCGCCGCTTTTGACTTCGATGGCAACGAGGGAGCCGCCGCGTTGAATTACGAAATCGACTTCCTTGTTTTGCTCGCGCCAGTAGGTTACGGAGATTCCCGTGCCGATGGCGGTGTTGACGAGGTGGGCACCGACGGCGGATTCGATCAGGCGTCCCCAGGCATCGCCGTCCGTGCGCCACGCATCGGAACTGCGGCCTGACTGGGCGGTCATGAGGGCGGTATTGAGAACCTGGAGCTTGGGACTGGAGGCGCGTTGGCGGATTTGGTTTCCGGAGAACTTCTGCAACCCGGCGACCATGCCCGCGCCTTCGAGGAGCTGGAGGTAATGGGCAAGGGTGACGGTGTTGCCGGCATCCACCAGCTGGCCGAGCATTTTCTGATAGGCGAGGATCTGGCCGGAATAGGCGCAGGCGAGTTGGAACATGCGCCGGAGCAGGGCTGGCTTGTCCACCCGGGTGAGCAGCAGGATGTCCCGGGAAAGCGTAGTTTCGATCAGCGAGTCGTTAATGTATTGCCGCCAGCGATCGGGATCGTCCGCCAGAGGAGCGGCACCGGGATAGGCACCGAAGAGTAGGTATTTTTCCAAATCCCACCCGAAGGCCTCATGCATCTCAGCGAAGGACCAGTGGGGAACGGGTATGGTTTCGAATCGACCCGCCAAGCTCTCGGTGAGTCCGGATTGAATGAGGAGGGGCGAGGAGCCTAGCAGCACGACCTTCAGGGGCGTGGCGTCATGGGTGTCGGCATCCCAGAGCAGTTTCACGACCTCCGGCCAGCGGGCGGCTTTCTGGATTTCATCGATCACCAGCAGAGCTCCCTCGGGGTGATTCCGGGCTTTGATGCGGGCGAGATCCCATTGCTGCTCAAGCCATGCTTGGTCGCGGAGGGTGGGTTCGTCCGCGGAGGCGTAGTGCGCGGGAAGCCCCGAGGCTTCCATGACTTGCCGGGCCAGCGTGGTTTTTCCTACCTGTCGAGGACCCGCCAAAACCTGGATGAAACGGCGCGGCTCGCTAAGCCGGGAAAGCAGCTGGGAGTAGAGTTGGGCGCGCTTCATTGGATTTACTCAGGGCAATGAGTAAATTATTTTTGCTTGCTGAGCAAGTCGGAAAACACTGCGAAATCAAAGCCCAAGAGCGTGCCATGCACAATAAACTGCCTCCATAAACTGCAAGGCATACAATTACAACCTCACGAGTGCGGCGATCGTAGGGTTGTTTGTGGGGGTGATGGGACGGTGTGTTTGAAAACCCTTGGCAACGCAACCGGGACAATTACCTTTTCAACCCCTTTTTCCCCGCCTCCGGTCCGGCCAATCGCTCTTTCAACGGCCTTCACCCCAAAAGCAAATTCCTAGCATTCCTCTGGAACCCCAATGCCAAAAACTGGGGCTACGGCGGCATTCCCAAGAACAAGGAAGAATGGATCGAACGCTACAAAACCTCGGTCAAGAAACTCGCCGATCTCAGAAAAGCAGGCATCGCCGGCGGCATCTACACCCAGACGACCGATGTCGAACCCGAGATCAACGGCTTGATCACCTACGACCGCAAGGTCCAAAAGCTGAGCCCCGCCGAACTCGCCAAGATCCTCAAGGACTCGGGACTGATGGATTGATTACTGGGAAATTGCTTTCCCGGTGAGGCCGCTGAACGATCCGGTGTCCGGACTGGATGGCGGGAAATGGGGATTGGTCGTTACAAGAGCAGATCGAATGGCATCTGCGCGTAGCCTCATTGCTCGTGGGTCTGGCCGTCGGCGGTATGTCGCTCGTGGCGTTGCTGTGGATGTGGCGGGGGCCCATCTGGATCGTTCTTCACTACGGCCTGATGCCCGTATCTGACTGGAACCGCCCTTTACGGAACCTGACGCAGGGTGGTGTGGGAACGGGGAGCTACTCCCCGGGACCCGATTGGGTTCTTTCTTCATCGTCCGTAGTTCAGCTATCGTGCGCTCGAACAACGAAACAGAAGACAATGGCTACCAACCCCCTTTTTCCCCGCCTCCGGTCTGGGCACCAGCTCTTTCAACGGCCCTCACCTCAAAAGTAAATTCCTAGCATTCGCGGTCGCGCCACATTCTACTGGCGTTGCCGCATGACATGACTAGCTTCCGCGCATGCACTTACCCGATTCCATGGAACCTCATACCGACAACCAGCACATCAGCCGTTGGGACCGCTGGATGCGTCCGCTTTATTGGCTGGCCGGAGCGCGCTGGGAAACATTGAAACACTGCCCGCCAAGCGAACGGGAACGGATCGCGGTGCTGGGAAGCACGGTGCTGATTCCCACAATCATGTCGTTTCTCGGGATGATCTTTTATGCGAAGAGCCGCTTCGCCGATCCGCCGTGGCTGTCGGTGATGGCCATCTCGATGGCGTGGGCCCTCGTGATCATGAATACGGACCGCATCCTGCTGGCGACCTACCGGCCGTTTCAACCGTGGTTGCGGCGTTGCATGCAGGTGATCTTTCGGTTTGCTCTCTCGGCCGTGATCAGCGTGGCGATCGGCTTTCCATTCTGCCTCGACCAATATCGCCCGGCCATCACCTACCGCTTGCAGACCGAACTGCAGGGAACGCTCAACACCCTGCGCGAGACAGAGGCGGAAAAGCGTGCGGAGTTGTCGGCCCAGTTGCAGAAAATCCGCGAGGAGGAAACCGCCGCCCGCAAGGAACTGGTGGACACCTACACCACCCAGCGCGATGCACTGCTGGCCCAGCTTCCCGCCTTGGAGTCATCGGTTCTGAATCCCGAGGAGTTGGCGGACAAGCGCATGGAGGATGAGCGGCGCAAGGCGAGTGAGCCGGATTTCGTAGCTCCCGCAAGCGGCGCGACACGGAATGTGATGGCGGACATTGAGGCGCAGAAGGAGACGATCGCCAAGACCAAGGCGGAGCTTGAAGAAAAGCAGAATTTGCATGCGCGACTGGTCGAGGCCATCGCGAGGGAAAGCGCCGGAGAGCCGAATGAATTCTATCCGGAAGCGAAAAAACCCGGTTTCGGCCCGCGAACCAAGGCCATGAAGGCGCGGGACAAGACGGTGACCAGCGACATCAAACGCCTGGAAATGATCGCCAACCTCCAACAGGAGGCCTTTATTACCTGCGACAAACAACTCGCCGCCGCCCGACTCGCGGATCGCAATGCCTATCTCGACGGGCTGATTGCCAAGCGGGACGGATTCATCGAGGAGGCCAAGGAAAAGGAACGCATCCGCAAGGATCGGCTGGCCAAACTGAAGGCGGAAATCGCGGCCGTGGAAACCGAGCACCCGCCGCGCCGCGCCCGCCTCGCCGAGCAAACCGCCGCCCTTGAGACCACCCATGCCAGCAACACCAAGCGCCACGAAGAGACCTTCCTGCCGCACATCCAGCGGATCGAACGCAAGATGAACGGCGTGCTCGATCCGATGGAAGAAACTCTCGGGCTCTATCGGGTGATCTTCGTCCCCTCAAGCGATGTAGAGGATATCGAGCACGGCGGGCAGAATCAGAAATGGATTGCCGGATTGTTCCAGTTCCTGGTCATTTTCGGCACGCTATTTGTGTTGGATCTGGTGCCTATCATGACCAAGATCTTCAGCCGGGCTGGGCCGTATGATGTGCTCGTCGAGCATCCGGAATTCATCGCCAACGCCAACCTGAGTGTTTTTCATGCCGAGTATGGAAAACGCTCGGGGGACTGGGGCATCACCGGCATGACCGACCAACCGAGCGGGCCGGACCTCGTCAAAGGAAACCCGCGGAACGCGGCACCCCCTGACGGAGCCTGACCGTAGCTGGGGATCCGTCACAGTCGATTTCATCGAATTTCTGAAGAATCACTTCCGGTAATCCGCACCTTCTTTGCTGCGGTTCACGGAGGCGATCCATGCTTCGAGGTCCTTCGTCATCCGCTGGACGATCTCGGGATTGTTGTCCGCGATATTTCTGGTTTCACCGGGATCTTCGCTGAGATCGAACAACTCTTTGCTTTTCTGGTCACCGATGAGTTTATAGCGGTTATCGGTCCAGGCTTTGGTGTTTGCGGCCATGAAGCCGATGGGGCTCGGGCGTTCGGTCATTTTGCCTTCCAGTAGGGGCAGGAGGTCGATGCCATCCAAGGGCTGCTGCTTATCTTCCGGCATGGGAACCCCGGCCGCAGCGAGGATGGTGGGATAAAAATCGCTGGTGACTGCGGGGACGGAGGTGCGTGTCGGTTTGACGCGGGCCGGCCGGATTAGATTGCGCATGCGCAGGCCGGACTTGAGGTGGACGAGCAACATCTGCGCGGAGCTTTCTTCGTTCGTCTTGTAAACGGCAAAATACAACACGCGGGTGCCGGGCTTGCCTTTGGTGAAATCATATTCCTTGTCGCGGGTGACGCCGACGACGGTGAAACGCTTGGCAAGAACCGCCTCCGGTCTGGCCACCAGCTCTTTCAACGGCCCTCACCTCAAAAGCAAATTCCTAGCATTAAGAGCTACAGCCTCATGATAAGAAGCTTGGGTTAGTTGTGCTTCCAGATATTTCTCTGTGAACTCAGTGGTTCTCAGTAGTTCAGTGGTTTTTCGGCAAGTATCCGTAACTCAACTT
>CAYRLT010000572.1:0-1527 GCA_964425095.1 uncultured Luteolibacter sp. | reverse complement strand
CGGCAATCCATCCCGAGTTGCTGCACGTGGATGACGTGAGAGAACGGAACGGGCTGGGTGGGCTCGTAACCGACACGGGTATACTTCGGGGTGAAATAATAGGTCAACCCGCCGGCGATCACAGGCACTATCGCGCCTATACAAATCACCAGCTTCAAGGGAAGCCAGTTCGTCCATTTTGGAAAAAAATTCGCCATGTGTTCAGAGCATCAGCATCGACAATTCACTCAAAAAAACCTGCCTTGATTCGTCAACCGCGTAGCTCTCTCGGGGCGGAAATAATCTGCTTGGGAAATTGCGTGACGGGAAATTGTCGGATACATGTTTTTTTGAAGTTCTGTATGTGCTCAAAATCTTTCCATCCTGTCAACAATTTCGGCACAAATTATTTTACAAAGTGGATTCCTGTGCTTGTGGCCGCCGGGCTGGCGATCGCTTCTGCAAGCGGCTGGGCGCAGACCGAGCCCCAACCTCCCCTTCCCGTCACGAAGCTCATGGTCGGAAGCAAAGCGGTGCGTGCGGAGACCGCTGACGACGACAACGAGCGCTCCTGTGGACTGATGTTCCGCAAATCCCTCGGCACCGACTGCGGCATGCTTTTTGTGATGCCGCAAATCGCGCCGGTCGCCTTCTGGATGCGCAACACCGAAATCCCGCTCAGTATCGCCTATATCGATCCGGCCGGAACGATCATGGAACTCCACGATCTAAAGCCGCACAATGAAACCACCGTGCGAAGCGAGTTCTCCCAGATCGCCTATGCACTGGAGATGCCGCAAGGTTGGTTCACCAAAAATAACATTTGGCCGGGCGAGCATGTGAGCGGGCTGCCAAAAATCCCGCGCTGATTTTTCCAACGGCAGTGCGCCTAATACCATTGTCTCTTTGAAATTAGACTTTGCAGCGCAAAAGAAAGGGGGAATGGCAGTCTCGGCCGTGTGGACACTGGTCTACTTGCTCGCACCCTGCCCAGCGGAACCAAGGAGCACGCCAACACACACGGGCGAGACGCCCTGTGCCCCTCTGCTAAAATCCAAAAGCATGCTGCTTTTGGTAAAGATGGAGAGTTTAAATTTCAGCGACCCGTTTTAGGTTGTAGCGGCGTCTCTATGAGCGCCGAATCGTTGGCCATCGGCGGTCGCAGACCGCCGCTACAGGAACGCCCAGCGTCCCCAAACCCGCTTAAGTTAGCGGGCCACGATTTCCGCTAATACATTACCACTCGGTGCCGAGATTGTAGCTGGCAGCGAGTTCCAGAAGGTCGTTGCGCATGGGCCATTCATCCGCGCGCTCACTGATCTGGTGGCGCTTGCTGGCGCCTTTGAGTTTCATGCACCCGGTATTATCACCGATTTGTCGGATTTGATCGACTTCCTCCGGAGTGAATCGCACATCGGGCAGGGCCGCGAACTCGCGGATTTTGCTCTCGATGGGTCTCGCTTCGTCGCCCGATTCTTGAATGAATGTGGGAACCACGCTTTCCACGGCGGGATGGCTGAGATTCCAGATTGAGGCGAATTGAAGTAA
>CAYRLT010000571.1:0-4603 GCA_964425095.1 uncultured Luteolibacter sp. | reverse complement strand
ACTAGAGCCACTCAGCGGACACAGCGTTTCATACGCTGGGTGCGGGTCTGGATCTACAAACAGGCTCCCTGGGGTGACTCCATCGCCCGTCTGAAGAAAGTCTGGGGCGGGATCTATTCATAGTTTTCCACACCGATCCCGGAGCCAGCCTTTTGGCCCGGGGCATTTATTGCTTTCCAATGACCCTCCGCAGCAGGCTGCGTGTCTAAAAGCGGCAGCTGGCTAGCAGGCTGCCGCAGTCCAAAGACATGTCCAAGTTGTTCTCGCCGCGAGATTTCACTTAAAGGGATTCACCACTCGCACGCCGCCGTAGTTCTGGCCGTGGTTCAAATCCTCGGAGATCAACTCGCGCGCGCCACTGGCTTGGGCCGCAGCAAGAATCATGGCGTCCCAGAGCGAGAGCTTCCATCGTGACTGGAGAGAAAGGCCGTGGCGAAAAACGGCGAGTGTATTGTCAATGACAGGCCAATGGGAAAAATCGGTGACCAAAGCGGCGGCTTCTTCCGCAGAATGCCCTTTGCGGACGAAATTGACGTGGAATTCCTGCAACACTTGGACGCTGACGGCGGTATGCCCGACCTGAAACCACGCTTGTTCGATGAGAGCTTGGGCGATATGGCGCTTTTCCGGAGCATCGAGATCGTAACCGTAAAGCAGGATATTCGTATCCAAAAACCGTTCAGCGGGCATGAGCTTGATCGCGGGTAAGAGGCTGGCCACCGAGGTGATAACCTTGGCGCAGACGGGCAAGCGCATCGGCAGGAGGCTCGGTGGGGATTTCCTCACGCAAAACGACTTCCAAACCTTCGATGATGAGATTTTTGATGGAGGTGCGGCGCCGCGCAGCCGCAATCTTCGTCCGTTCTAGAATACTTTCAGGCAAATCGACTGTTGTTTTCACACAGCAATAAATAAGTGAATATGGTTTTATGTCAAGTTGGAGTTAGGGCTTTTCCATTATGACGCGGGGGCTGAATTTGTCGACGCGGAGGGTTTGCAGACTCATTGCAGATGGCATGCATCGTGAGAATGAGGGTCGAGGGTTTGCGGCGAATGTTTTCAGCGGGGGCGCTGAAAACTATACGCGAGGGCGCGTGTAATCCCAAAATCAGCGGAACTTCACGCCGAGTTTCTGCGTCAGCGCTTCCAGCACCTTCTGATGCGCGGCGTCCACTTCCCCGGCCGTGAGTGTGCGGCCGCTGTCACGATATTGAAAGCGATAGGCGACGGATTTGCGGTCGGTGAGGAGTTTTTCGCCGGTGGGGTCGGTGAAGAGGTCGAAGCATTCGAAGGCGATGAGCAGGGGCTCGTTGCACTTGGCGAGTACGGCTTCGATTTCCGCGTTTGGCAAGGTGGCGGGGAGTTCCATGGCGGCATCGCGGGAGGAACCGGGGAATTGTGGCAGGTCTTCGACGTGCTCGATGCCGGTAAGCAGTTTGCGGAGTTTTGTTAGATCGAGTTCTGCGACGAAGACGGGCGAGGTGAAATCGAGTTCGCGTTCGCGGGAAGGTTTGAGGCGAGCGAAGACGCCGATGGTTTGGTCGTCGGCTTTGATATCGCAGCCGAGGGTGAATCCATCGCGATCGCGGGGCGAGAAACGGATCGTTTTGTTGGGAACGAGGGCGTTGATCAATCCTTTGAGATCGTAGAGATCGGCCTGGCGGTCGGCTTGATTCCAACCTGTGGGAGCGGTGCCACCGGAGAGGAGGATGGCGAGGGTTTCGCTCTCTTGGTCCTTGGCTTTGCCACCGCCGGCATTGCGGAAGGCGCGGCCCATTTCGAAGAAACGCAGGGATTTAGCTTGTTGGCGGACGTTTCTAGCAGCGGAGGCGACCAGTCCCGGGACCAGGCTCGGGCGCATGACGGCGTGGTCTTCGCTGAGTGGAAGTTTCACGCGGATGGTATCGCCATCCTGAAGTGGGCGCAGCGGGAGGGCATCGGGGAGTTGGTGGTCGGCGATGAGTTTGATCGTCTGACATTCGTAAACCCCGAGCGCGGCGAGGCGGCGGCGGAGGACCATGTCGGCATCGTAGGCGGCGTCGATCGCGCTTGCGGGGACAAAGGCACCGAGGAAACGCGATGGCACATTGGCAAGGCCGTGGACGCGGGCGATTTCTTCGACGAGGTCGATGTGGCGTTGGAGGTCGGCGCGGAAAGAGGGGACGTTCCAGGTGCCGTCGGCGAGTTGAGTGAGGCCAAGGCGGGTGAGGATTTCCTCTGCGGCGGTTAGGGAAGTCGAACCGCCCATGAGTTGATCGAGCTTGGCGGCATCGAGCGCGACGGGGCGGGTGAGAACGGGCGCTTCTCCGGCGACTTGGGTGCTGGATTCGGCGGTGCCGCCGGCGGTTTCGAGAATGAGTTTTACGGCGAAGGCGGAGGAAGTTAGAACACCTTGTGGATCGACGCCGCGTTCGAATCGATACGACGAATCCGAGGAAAGCGCGGTGCGGCGTGAGGTGCGGCGGATGCCTTGCGGAGTGAAATAGGCGGACTCTAGCAGGATGTCGGTGGTGGTTTCGGTGACACCGCTGGTGAGGCCGCCCATGACGCCGGCGAGGGCGAGGGCCGCGCCGGATTCGTCGGAGATGAGGAGATCGTCGGTAGTGAGTGTGTGCTCGGATTCATCGAGAGCGAGGAAGGTTTCGCCATCGTTGGCATTGCGGACGATGATCTTGCCGGTGAGTTTGGCGGCATCGAAGGCGTGGAGGGGTTGGCCGAGTTCGTGGAGCACGAAATTCGTGACATCGACAATGTTGTTGATCGGGCGCAGGCCGATGGATTCGAGGCGTTGTTTGAGCCAAGTGGGGGAGTCCTTGATGGTGACTCCGGAGATTTTAACGGCGGTGTAGAGTGGGCAGGCGGTGGGGGATTCGATGGTGATGTTGGCGGCGGGCGAGACGCCCGCGCTGCGGATATCGAGCGGTTTGAGGGGAGTCTTGAGTAAGGTGGCGAGCTCGCGGGCCATGCCGTAGTGGCTGAGGAGATCCGGGCGGTTCGGCGTGACTTCGAGTTCCAGCAAAGTATCCGAATCGAAGAGTTGTTTGACGGGTTTTCCGATTTCTGAATCTTCCGGAAGGATGAGCAAACCGTCTTCACCGACGGGCAGGCCGATTTCGGCGGCCGCGCAAAGCATGCCTTTGGATTCGACTTTGCGCATGACGGTTTCGCCAATCGTGAACCCGCCAGGCAGCGCGGCACCGGGGAGCGCGCAGGGCACTTTGTCGCCGACCTTGTAGTTTTGCGCACCGCAAACGATTTGGCGGAGAGTGCCTTCGCCTGCGTCCACTTGAGTCACTTTCAGGCGGTCCGCATTCGGGTGCTGCACGGCTTCCATGATCTGCGCGACGACGATTTTCTCCGAAGCGATTCCTTTGGAAACGATGCCTTCCACTTCGACTCCGGCGAAAGTGAAAAGGTCATCGATTTCCTTAATCGATTTTCCAGATAGATCGAGGTGCGTAGCGAGCCAGTTGAGTGAGATGTTCATGGGAAGAGGATAGGGGATTAGGGATCGGAGATAGGGGATGGAAGAGGAAGAGATTGCCTTCAGCGGTCCTCGTTGTGGTGGGTTTCCACGCCGCGTGTGAAGAGATAGATGGATTTGGAAAGCTGGTTCAGACGTTCGTGAAGCGAGTGAAACTGCTCTTCGTCGCGATAGGATTCGGTTTCGAAGAGAGTTTCTAGGTGGTCGACTGTTTCGAGAGTTGAACCATAGGCATAGTCCAGAAAACGGATGTATTCCGCTTTGTGTCGTCGGCGACCGTAGCCGTCGACGATGTTGGATTTCACAGACTTTATACGGCGGCGGATCTGGCTGCCTTCCTCGTAGAGTTCGAACTTTGGCAACGAAACCAAGGTCATGCGATGAATCTCGACCACCAGCTCACGAGCCAGTATCCAGATCCTCAGCTTTTTGTAACCCAGAGAGTCCGATTCCATAATCTTCTATCTACAATCTCCGATCTCTTATCCCCTATCTCTTCTTCAGGCGAACTGCTTGAGAAAGCGGACGTCGTTTTCGATGAGGAGTCGGATGTCTTTGATGCCCCAGCGGATCATGGCGAGGCGGTCGAGGCCCATGCCGAAGGCGAAGCCGGTGACGGTTTCGGGATCGAAGGCGTTGTCTTTGCGGGTCTTGTTGATCGACTCGAACACGGCGGGATCGACCATGCCGCAGCCGGCGACTTCGATCCAACGCGGCGCTTGGCCTTTGATGGTGAGTTTCACATCGATCTCGAAACTCGGCTCCGTGAAGGGGAAGAAGTGCGGGCGGAACCGAACGTCGGTTTGCGGGCCGAAGAGTTCGTGGAGGAAATATTCGAGCGTGCCTTTGAGGTCCGGGAGCGAGACGTCCGTGCCGACGTAAAGGCCTTCGAGTTGGTTGAAGACGGAAAGGTGGGTGGCGTCGATCTCATCGCGGCGGTAGGCGGAACCGGGAGCGATGATGCGGACCGGCGGCTTGGCGGTTTCCATGGTGCGGATCTGCACGCTGGAGGTGTGGGTGCGGAGAAGTTTTCCGGAATCGAAATAAAAAGTGTCCTTTTCGTTGCGGGCCGGGTGATCGGCGGGCGTGTTGAGGGCGTCGAAACAATGGAATTCGTCC
>CAYRLT010000570.1:0-1849 GCA_964425095.1 uncultured Luteolibacter sp. | reverse complement strand
CGCCCCTCGTCCACCCGGGCCGGGATGAGTCCGGATCGACACCATGAATTGACGCATTGAGGAGTCACCTGCAATTGATTGGAGATTTGCTCCGGGGTTGCTAGGTTGGCAAATGGGGTCCCATCCGTGGTCGACGGCTTTATTTTGGCGTAAACGTGATTGGATTTCACGTTTCCCAGAAGATAGCTAAAATTTCGGGATTCGAGACAGCTCCCCCAAAACCCGGTCAGGATTGGGGGAAATCCGCGTGAGGTTGCGAGGGCGTAAACCGGATGCCGAGAGGCGCCTGTCCCGGTTCCGTTAGCACGCGAAATTATCTATCCGGACTGGCACGGTTCTATTGCCCTGTTCCGTGCCGCGGCTGAGGTGGATTATGAGGAGATGGACGAGAGTAGCGGTGAAAGATCGTTCCAAGGAAGGACGGTTCCTTTTTCACGCTGCTGATGGGCGGTACCGCCGTGGACGAGCCATGGGGTAAGCGTTTGGCGGGTGAGCTTGGCGCGCCAGTAATCGAGGCCGGTGAAAAAGTCCGAGGCGATGGTTTCCCCGGATTTGATTTCGACGGCTTGGAAGGTATCGGGAGCGGTTTGGATGAAAGCGTCGATTTCGTGGCCTTCCTTGTCGCGGAGAAAGTGAAGCGAGGGCTTGATGCCTCGGTTGGTCTGGGCTTTGAGCAGCTCGGTCATGACCCAATTTTCAAAAAGGGCACCACGCTGCGGATGAGCGGTGATGTGGCTGGTGTTGCGGACGCCTACAAACCACGCGGCGAGGCCAGGATCGCAGAAGTAGAGTTTCGGGGTCTTGATGAGACGCTTGTTGAGATTGGTGAACCAGGGCTGGACCAGGAAAACCAAGTGGCTGGCTTGGAGGACGGAGAGCCACGACTCTGCGGTGACGCGAGTGATGCCGGTATCCGATGCAAGGGAGTTGATGTTCACCAACTGACCGATGCGTCCGGCGCAGAGTTGGACGAAACGTTGGAAGGCGGAGAGGTCATGGATTTTAAGAATTTGCCGCACATCCCTTTCCAGATAGGTGCCGATGTAGTCCTGGAGCCAGAGGGTTGGGTCAATGGGGCGGTCGTAGATCGGTGGGAAGAGGCCGGCGTGTAGCAGTTCGTCCACCGAGGACGGTGCGCGGTCGGCGGCCTGGAGTTCCGCCATGGAGAAGGGCAGAAGAGTGAGCATGGATGCACGTCCTGCGAGGCTTTGGGTGATCGACTCGATCAACTCGAACTGACTGGATCCGGTGAGGATGAAGCGTCCCATCCGTCGGTCGGAATCGACGATTCCTTGAAGATAAGAGAAGAGTTCGGGGACTCGCTGGACTTCGTCGAGGATGGCTCCGTCCGCAGCTTGGCGCAGGAAAGCGCGTGGGTCCTCAGTGGCGAAAGCCCGGGTGTCCGGATCTTCCAAGGAAAAGTAGGGAAGATCCGGGGCGAGAAGGCGGGACAGGGTTGTTTTTCCCGATTGTCGGGGACCGGTAATGCTGAGGACCGGGAATCCAGCCAAGCGCAGCCTCGCCGCCTCGGCCGCATAGCGCGGTATGGGCTTTGGAGGGACGGATGGGCGGGAATCAACGGGCATGGCTATTTGTATAGCGGTGTGTCACATTGGTCAATGATAGAGTTTCTGGGGCGGTATTGGAGGTAGGAATGGATCCATGCAGGTAGGGCCATTGTTCCCAATCTTTGTTTTCAATCCTGATCGGCCGGTGCGAGCAAGGCGGCGCGCATTTCTGCGGGCACATCGGTGATGATGGCGTCTGCGCCTTGGGCCCGGTAGGCGGCGGCGAGTTTCGGATCATTGATCGTCCAGACATAGCGCTCGATGCCGGCGGTTCGGATTTG
>CAYRLT010000569.1:0-2667 GCA_964425095.1 uncultured Luteolibacter sp. | reverse complement strand
ATTTGGGCGGAACGGAGTTGTTTCGGCGATGTGGCGGTGAGGGTGCCGGGCACAATGCTTTCGCGGATTCTTATGTTTCGTGGATAAGAGACATCAAAAAGGGCTGCGGAGCAAGGAATTTTAATGCTAGGAATTTGCTTTTGGGGTGAAGGCCGTTGAAAGAGCGATTGGCCGGACCGGAGGCGGGGAAAAAGGGGTTGATCTGATAGAAATTCGCCTTATCAGGATGTGGATTACCGAACCAATATGAATGCCGCCATGCCCACGGCGGCTCCGATGGAGCCGAGAATCGACTCCATCACGGTCCAGGTCTTGAGCGTTTGCAGTTCCGTGGCTCCGGTGAATTTCCCGAACAGCCAGAAACCCGAGTCATTCACGTGGCTGAAAACGATCGAGCCGCCCGCGATGCAGATAGAGAGCGCGGCCATCTTCGCTCCGCTGAGGTGCATCGTTTCCAACACGGGCAAGATCAGGCCGACGGTGGTCAGGCATGCCACGAGAGCGGAGCCTTGGATGACCCGCACCGTCGCCGCGATCACGAAGGCAGCGAGAGCCATTGGAAGCCCCAGTCCTATCAACGCGTTGCCCAGCGTGGCACCGACGCCAGAGTCAACCAGCACCTGCTTGAACACGCCGCCGGCACCTGTCACTAGTAGGATGATTCCCGCCGGTTGCAGCGCTGCGGAACAAATATCGAACACTTTTTCCCGGCTCATGCCGCAGCGCAGAGCGAGACCGTAGAAGGCGACAAGACACGCCACCAGGATCGCGAAAAACGGGTGGCCGATGAGTTGCAGCCATTGATAAACCGTGCCGTCCTTCACCACGAAGTGCCCGCCGATGGAGCGCAGTCCCACTAACAAGAGCGGGAACAGAACGAGCGCGAGGCTGAATCCAAACGATGGCGGCGAAAACCTTCCTTTTTCTGTCATCGCTGCGGGGGCAGCTGAGTTGGCAGGCATTTCCAACATCACCCGCCGGCTGACCCAGGCTCCATACACCGGGCCGGCCAGCAACATGCCGGGCACCGCAGCGCAGAGACCTATCAGGATCATCCAGCCGAAGTCCGCCCCCATCTGCGCAGCCAGCAGCATCGGCGTGGGTCCCGGCACGAGGAATGCTGCGGACGCCGCCACTCCGGCGAAGAGCGACACCGCGAATTTTGTCAGGCCGCCCGTAGTCCTCCTCGCGAGCGCGTAGGCCAGTCCGATCAGCAGCACGATGGCCACATCGAAAAACAAGGGCAGCGCGCACACCAGTCCGGCGACTGCCAAGGCGAGATGCGAACGCTTCTCGCCGAACGCCCCAAGTAATTTCAGCGCGATCTGATCGAGTGCTCCTGTTTCATGAAGCACTTTTCCGAACATCGCTCCCAGCCCGACCACTACCGCGAGAAACCCGAGCGTGCCAGCCATTCCCTTCTCCATGGTCTTCGCGATTTCCTGCGGGGGCATTCCCGAGAACACTCCCGCACCCATCGAGACAAGTATCAGCGCCACGAAGGCGTGCATCCGCACTTTCATCACAAGAAACAGCAAAAGCACTACGCTGCCCGCCGCCGTTAGGACCAGGGTCGCCGTAGTCATGAGCATTTTCCCAGTAAATCTTTCACGGCAGCGACCACTTCCTCCAGGCTCCGCTCCGCGTTCACCGTTGTCACGTCCGGCTCTTCGGGGCCGGGCTCCTCCAGGGCGGCAAACTGGGATGCCAACATTTCCGGTTTGAAAAAATGCCCGCTCCGCGCCGTGAGCCGCGCTTCGATGATTTCACGGCTTGCTTTCAGGAACATGAAGCCCAAACCCGGATTCCCCTCGCGCAACCGGTCACGGTAACTCCACTTGAGCGCCGAACATACGATCAGCGATAGTCTGTTAGTTCTTGCCATCGCAAATGCGGCGTCATTCAGCGCCGCGAGCCACGGCAGGCGGTCGTCGTCGTCCAGGGGTTCGCCACGGGCCATCTTTTCCACGTTCGCCCGCGGGTGGACGTAGTCACCGTCGAGCATCGCCGCGTCCGTTAGGGCCGCAACGGCGCGCGCCACTGCGGATTTGCCGCAGCCGCTCACGCCCATCAAAACCACCAGGCGGTTCGCCTCATTCACATCGTTCACGCTGGACATTGGACTTCTTTCTGATTCCGGTATAGGGCCTCCCCTCCACTGATCCGGACGAGCGCAATGAACGCCTGGGATTCCTCGGGGTTGTGGTTTCATTGCATACTGGAGTGAACAATGCGAGCGGGAAATAGCGGGAAATATGGGGAAGACACGCGGCATGCCATGGAACCGTTTCCATTCCGGGCTGCTGCTTCGTGTAGCGACGCTTGAGCCATCCACGCCACAACTTCGCCACCAACCCCTTTTCCCCCGCCTCCGGTCCGGCCACCCTAAAGTTGTTAGGAATGCCGGGAACCAGCGCCAGAATCTCCTTGCCGGCCCAGCCGCGAAAGTTCGCCAAGGCCATACTGGATGGGAAACCTGCCGAATGGCTGCTAGCAGGAAAGACCCTGGATGTTTCGTTCCCGGGCCGGGCGCTCAAACAGCCGTGGCACCGCAAGCTGACCGACCTCAAGGCGGTGGAGGTTCCCGCCGATGCCGGGGCGCTCTATGAAGCGACTTGTTACGCCGCCGCTTCCACAATGCCATGGAGGTTCGTTCGATCTTCCGTT
>CAYRLT010000568.1:0-3632 GCA_964425095.1 uncultured Luteolibacter sp. | reverse complement strand
GCAGATGGAGCAGCCGCGCCACAGGGTGGCTGAGCGGTCCGTAGGCGCGTCCGCCAATGAGGCGAAACGAGGCGACACGAGAAGTTCGCGCAACAAGCGGCGGGCCTCGCGAGTTCTGTGTGTAGGGCGCTCCCGATGAGGGGCGCGGTTCAGAAACTGAAACGAAATTGCCTGTCACTCACAACACGTGGGTGCAGAAGTGCAGGAAGAACCTATGAAGACCAAAGGCATCTCGTTCTTCGAACAGCATGTTGAGAAGATCGTTCTCGGCGTGTCTGGCGTCGTTTTCGTCAGCGTGCTTGTTTGGCAACTTTTCCCGACGACTGTCAAAGTCGACGGAAAGAACGTTGCGCTCGGGGACCTCGATCGCGAAATCGCGACGAAGACGGAGATGCTGAAGCGAAAGCTCGACACCGAGAACACGCCGCTCGCAGAGCAACTCAAAGGGAAGTTGCCGCAAAGCCTGAACGGTTCAGCATTCGAGGCTTTGGCTGCAAGCCGCAAACTCGGAAGCGATGCACTGCCCCAAATTGAACCGCGGCTTGCGAAGGGCAAGATTGAGCCGGTCGGCGGTGCGGACACGGCGATTTTCCACGTTCCGGTGTTTGCGGCAGCGAAGATGGGTGCCACGATTCAAGTCGATGACACTGTCGAGGAGAGTTTCCTTCAGCAAAACCCCAAGGCCAAGGAACTCCCAGCGCTTGTTGGTGCTTCGGAGGATGTTTCGTGGTTGGTTCCAAACGCCACGATTGACGCGAAGGCCATGTTCGCCGAACTCGCAAAGGAAGAACCAAAGGCCATCCCAACTCCGTGGTATCGCAGCAATCTCTTCCTCGTCGATGTGGTGTTTGAGCGTCAGGAAGTGCTCGCAGATGGCACCGCTGGAGTGACAGGTCAAGTTGAGATTCTCCCTGGCGCGTTTACGCTGCGGCAGGAGATTCTTCGAGACCAGAATGCGGCGCTCCGCGATGGCGTCTGGGATGCATTGTCAAACGCGTCAACGCAGCGATCGATTTTGCAGCCGGAGTTCATTCCAACGAAGCGCGGCAACTTCAGTGCTGCAACGCTGTTGAGTGACCCGGATGAAGTTGAGGAAGGCGAGGATCCCAAGCTTCGCAGTCTCCGCAAAAACGTCGCGAAGCAATCACTGGAAGTCGCGCGCCTTGAGCAAGACTTGAAGGAGCTCGGCGGTCCGTTGGAGGACACTTCCAAGGAAGACAAGAAGCGAGAGGAAGAAGAACAGAAGGAGTCCGGCGGCGGTAACCGTGGCGGAAATGGAAACAGCGGACAAAATCGTCCGGGCGGCGGGCTTGGCGGTGGTGGCCTTAGTGGCGGTATGGGCGGCGGAAAGAACAACGGATCTGGGGCTGATCCCCGCGATGAGGCGACAAAGGAAAAGCGCATCAAGATGACGAAGGCGCTCAAGGAAAAGAAGGCTCGGCTCGAGTCATTGCAGAAGGAACTCGAAAAACTCGGAGCATCTGTCGAATCTTCGAAGGCAACTGGCCCATTCGATCCAAAGTCTCAAGAGCGCTTGGTTGTTTGGGCTCACGACCTCGGCGTTGTGCCAGGTCGGACCTACCGATATCGCGCCGCTCTTCGCATCTACAACCCCTTCTTCACCTACGCCGGATTGCTCGACAAGGAGCAGAAGCCGCTCGCTACCCCGTTCACGATCGACACTCCGATCGCAGAGTGGAGTGCGCCAGTGATAGTCGCTCCGCGCATCGCGTTCTTCGTAACAGATGCAGTGCCCGGCGAAGGCAGACTTGGAGTCGGCCAAGCAAGCGTCGAGGTGTACACGTATCAAGATGGCGAGCGCCGAGTTGAGCGAGTAACGATTCAGCCGGGCGATGCCATTTCGGGCAAGGACAGCACAACTGGCACTGGCTACTTCCTTGTGGATGTGGTCGCTGATCCGACAACTGATCGCGGCGGATCTGATCGCCGTGCGTCGGCCATTGCGATCATTCAGGCGGAGAGCGGCAAGCGTTACGAGATCAAAGTTCCGAGCGCTGAAGTTCGAAACGATCGTCGACTCAACTTGCAGGATGAGGTCGAGCTTGCGAAAGCCGAGGCAGAGCAAAAGTCCGGCGGTGGTGATGGCGGCAGCAAAGCGGGAGAGGGGACTCAATCGCCTCCTCCGCGCGGGCCATCAGGAACCTAAGCGCGTCGCGAAGGTGCCGTAGTTACTAGAAATCAAGACAGTGAGACGCGGGCCGCAATTGCGGCCCGCGCTCGGTTTGGAGGACACCATGTGGAAAACTCAGGTCAAAGTGCACCAGAAACAGCTAAAGAGGGCTGAGAACACTCGAAATGGGTGTCCGTATGACGGTTTCGTCCCCGCGCGGGCCTCTTTGGTATCGATCAGCACCCTGATCTGGGGCGCGAATCGGATATTGAGACCTGAATAAGCGTCCAATATGCCGACCCCGAAAAAAATCTCATCCCGTCACTCAAAGGCATTGACAGCAGTTTGGATTTCGCTATCATTGCCCCTCCGCAGAACGGCCCGCAAGGGACGCGAAACGGAATACAAACAAGAGTTTGGTTCATCCAGGCTTAAGTTTGTGTGCGAAGCCGGAAACCCCGCTTCGTTGATTCTTTGACAAGTTATGAAAGTGCAAATTGTCGCGATGCTGTGCGGCAGGCAAGTTGAGTGCTGGAAACAGGGCTCGGTTGACTGTACGTGCAGCGAGTAATCGCACCGAGATATGAGCGCTAGGCGACTGCGTTCGATGCCAACTTATGAATCGAACGTCAACCCCATCAATGCAGTGGGGTTGTGATCAAGACTGAGGCGGGGCTTTAACCAGCCACGGCACTCGGTAGACGCGATCAAGTCATTAAGGGCACGTGATGGATGTCTTGGCGTCAAGAGGCGATGAAGGACGTAGGAACCTGCGATAAGCCTAAGGGAGCTGGTAACCAAGCTTTGATCTTAGGATTTCCGAATGGGGCAACCCGGCTCTTATGAGTCACCCACAGCTGAATGTATAGGCTGTGAGGAGCGAACCTCGTGAACTGAAACATCTTAGTAGCGAGAGGAAAGGAAAGCAACAGCGACTCCGTCAGTAGCGCCGAGCGAACGCGGATTTACTAGCGAATGTATGAATGGTCTGGAAAGGCCAACCAAAGAAGGTGACGGTCCTGTAATGCAATAGCTAGGAATGCCTATTAAGTAGAGTCGGACTCGTGAAATCCGGCTTGAAGACGGGGGGACCACCCTCCAAGGCTGAGTACTACTTGACGACCGATAGTGAACCAGTAAGGCGACTGAATGATGAAAAGAACCCCGATAAGGGGAGTTCAAAGAACCTGAAATCACGTGCTTACACAGCGGTTGCAGCCCGTAAGGGTGGCAGCGTGCCTTTTGCATAATGATCTGGCGAGTTACTCTCTACGGCAAGGCTAAGCCGAATCCCGGCGCAGTCGAAGGGAAACCGAGTCTTAAAAGGGCGTGTAGTCGTAGGGGGTAGACGCGAAACTGCGGTGATCTACCCATGGGCAGGTTGAAGGGAGGGTAATGCCTCCTGGAGGACCGAAGCCGTGAACGTTGAAAAGTTCTGGCATGACCTGTGGGGAGGAGTTAAAGTCTAATCATACCCAGAGATATCTCGTTCTCCCCGAAA
>CAYRLT010000567.1:0-5416 GCA_964425095.1 uncultured Luteolibacter sp. | reverse complement strand
CCATCCGCCACCGCAGACTGCGCCAACGCCTGTGGCCCGTCCTCGCCGCCGCTGCCTGCGTGCTATTCTCCCTCATCCTGTTTTTTAAACCGCACAGCACTCCCGACTCATACGTTGCCATACCCACCGAAGACAAATACGCGCTGATTCTTCGCGAAGTCTCCGCCCTTTTTCCGCAACAAATCAAAGCAATCGTCTCGGATGGAGCCGACCTGCAAATCGCGCTCTCCGATCAACCGCTCACGAACAGCAGTCAGGCCGTTGTCATCGAAATTTGCGAGAACAACGGCTGCAAGACCGTCATCACCTATATCGGACAAACCATTGAAATTGGCAAACACCGGATCACCATCCGCACCGACGAAGATGGCGGCATCGTGGTCGATAGCCCGGATTCCGGGCTTCACATCACAACCCGCCGCATTGGATGAAACTTCTCATTCCATTCCTAACCGCCTGCATCGCCTACCCCGCGCTAGCGGATGAAATCGAAGCCCATCATTTTGATAAAAACGGCGACTATCAACCCGCCGGATGGCCGGATCTAATGCCGAAGTTGGTCGTGCTCGCCGAAAAACCATTGCGTCTCGATTTCCCGGGTCTAGCTGCGGAGTGGAAAGCCACCGTCCAAGTGCACCGAATCACCTCTGCCCGCAAGGTTTCCCTCGAAGTCCCCGCAGCAGAAGCCACCGCAGACGGCTGGCAGTGGACATGGACGCCCCCTAAAACCAGTGGTCCCGCACATTACGAAATCCGCTTCGATGGCGAACCCAAGCGAGTCGTCCGCATCGAAACCCGCGACCCCGCATGGTTGAAGGCGACCCTCGAAATACTCGCAAACCAAGCGGAATGGGACGCCCAAGGACTCACCGCCGAAGAACGCACCTCCCTCACCAACCACGGATTGCAACTCAGCAAGTCATCTAGCAGCGGGAAAAATGACGTCGCCTCGCTGCAAATGCTCCCCCGCCAAGGCAACGCCGCACGCCGCCGCGTGGTTTGGGACGATCAAGATCCGGGTCTCATCGTCTGGCGTCCAGGCCCCGCCACCGGCGATCTCGAATTGCGCGCCCCGCGTTGGTGGATTTCTCCCGCCGCCCTCGCCACCGACCAAGGCCTAATCCGTTTTCTCGATCTCTTTTCCGAACCGCCTATCAACCCCTGAACCGCCATGAATTCCATACTCCGCTCCATCCATCCCGCTATGGTCGCGCTCGCCGCCTCCATGATCCTGCCCGCCTCCTCCCTCGCGCAGGAAGCGCCCGCCTCGCCACTCTCCGTCGCCGTCCTGAATTTTGCAGACGGATCTAACGGACTCGATGGTGTCGGCACTTCCGTTTCCGCCCTGCTTCAAGTCCAGCTCACCGTTCACTCTGAAGCCCTGCTTGTCGAGCGCGCCGAGTTGAACGAAGTGCTTGCCGAACAGGAACTTACTCTATCAGACGCCGTCACTCCCACCCAAGCCGCCAAAGTCGCGCAACTCACCGGTGCGGAAGTCCTCATCAGCGGCCGCGTGTTCGCCGTCCAAGACCGGATCCACCTGGTCGCCAAGGTCATCTCCGCCAGCACCAGCCGCGTGTTCGGTGCCACCGCCGCCTACGACAAAGGAAAACCTCTCGATGAAGCCGTCGAAAAACTCGGCCAAGACGTCGCTAAAATACTAACAGATAAATCCGCCGACCTGCGCGGCGGTCCATCACTTGAAGAGAAGATTAACACCGAAGTGGCGGCACTCCTGAAAGACAAACCCACGAAAAAGATCTACGTCCACATTCCCGAAACCATCCTCCAAGCCACCGTCCCCGATCCCGCCGCACAAACGGAAATCATCCGCACTCTCCAAGCCGCAGGCTGGACCTCCGTGGACTCCGCTGAAAAAGCCGACCTCGTCATCCGTGGCGAAGCCTTCGCCGAATCCGCCATCCGCCGTGGTAACCTCTGGTTCACCCGCGCCCGCCTCGAATTCACCGTCACCGACGCCGCCGGCAAAATTCTCAAAACCGACCGCATCGTCTGCGGCAACGTCGATCTCGCCCAAGCCGTCGGTGCCAAAGGCGCGCTGCAAAAAGCCGGACTGTTAGCTTCTCCGGTCGTTGCGAGAGTCGCGCTTGGCGGTACCAAGTGAAATACAAACATGCTGGGTTCCCGCAATCGATCCACACGCCGATAAGTGATGCTCAAAACCTTGGCGACATGGTTCATCCTCTTGTTCATGGTGTCCCAGCGTGTTGGCAGATGAGATTGCACTCAACTCACAATGCTATTCATGAACGCAGCGCATAATATCAAAACGGTAATCATCATTTTCCTGTCCATGGCGAAAATGCTTTCCGCCATGGAGCATGACTCCATACAATTCACCGGACCTTCTCTGGAGCGTCTGCGCATGAAAGATGGATCGCGGATACCTGATGATCTTGAAAACCATGGATGGAAATGGATTCAAAAGGAAGGAAGTGCGGGAAGTCTGGCCAGTGTGCCCCGCAAAGGCAAAAGAAGCGAAATCCTGCTCATGATGACCGCAGGCCTTGAGCCAGGGAAGACGTATGAGGTGTTCGGCTATTTCAGGACAAGTGGTAACGTACCGATCCAGCCGGATATGAGAACTTGCAGGCCCGTGCAACTTGGAGTGACGCTGGCGCGCTTGCAAACCTTTGACGGTATCATGCCTCAAATGAGCGGAATGGTTCGTTCATGGATGGTTACTCCCGGATCGGATGTTGGCAAATTCTTCGGATACACCGCCGAAGTCGGGAAAGATCTTCCCGTTGCCGGTCATGCGGTCGCATCCGTCGGGACGGTGGAGACGCCTCGCCTGGTTAAGGCGAGGCTTGGATATTCCAAAGCCTCGAAAGACGGTACTCTTCCGGTCTATTTTGCTGATTATCCCTATCAAGACATGAGCGGCACGGCGTGGATCGAAGGTGTCGGAGTCCGGGCGGTGCAAAATGACGTTCCCATCGAGGAAGGTTGGCGGAACGGAACCCGGCTGCATCTGGCAATCCGGAGCAATGACACTTTAACCATACAAAGGGAGATTGAAGCGACGACGGACCTGAACCTGCTGGATGAAAACGGTGTCACCTCCTTGTTTTACGCATCCGCTTCTAGAAACAGAGAGCTTGTAAAAGCCATGCTGGATGCCGGAGCGAATCCAAACCGAGCATCACAATTCATCAGCCCGCTGTCCGCAGCCGCCATCCAGTCTGATGTTCCGATGGCACAGCTGCTATTGGATGGTGGTGCCGAGATTCCTTTGGATACTCCGTCTCTACCCGAAACGGCATCCAAACAAGTACACCCCGCTTTTCTTCATCCGATGGTTGTCGCCATCCGCGCGAGGTCTCTTCCCATGGTTCGCCTGCTGTATGAGAAAAATCCTGCGATCGACTTGCAGAAAATCCTCCCTCTCGACATCGAAAAATACCCTTCGCATGGATCGCCTTCAACGCCCTATCCCCATTTCATCGAATATGCATCGTCTCATGATGATTGGGAAATGGTGGAATACCTGCTCTCAAAAGGTGTCAAAATAAAGGATGCTGCCGGGATGCCTGTAGGGCCTCAAGACAAACGGCTTCAACTGACACGCGACGAATTCAAGCTCATGTCCCGGGCTGCAGCGGCCAAACGCGATTCGGTAGCAACACTTGATCGATATCTGAACGGTTGGATTGAATTAAATAACCAGAATCCCAAGGGCTCAAATCCAACGACGCCTAGGACCGAGCCTATGGACTGGTTTCAGGATAAATCCGAATTTGACATGCTGCATGCCGCCATCAGATATGGAAATCTGGACCTTGCAGATCGGCTGATGCGCCATGTCCGGAACGCAAGCTACAGCTACCAGGATTCGCTATTGGGCGTTGCCTACACAAGATGCAAGCCGCAAGCCATATCTCTGATCAAAAGCCATTTTCCCGAAGCGCGAATGCGACGCTCACATCTTGCGGCTCTAAAACCGTCTGCTGAAAGCGATATCATCGCAGAGGATGCGAGGACATTTCTTCCCAGAACCTCTCCATACGCTTCCAAGCAATCGGGCGAAAACCCGCGCCATGTGCTTGCCGTGATTTCCTCCCAGGAGGGAGCGGATGCGGCGGCGGCTCTCGCATCCGCGGCGTCCTTGCTGAATGAATGGTCCGTTGTGGACCGGGACACGTCGGCGTCACTGCTTCAGGAGATGAAAATCGGCTCGCCGTTACAGAAAGGAAATCACGACCTTACAACCTTCGGCGATCGACTGGCCGCCGATGTGATCGTGCTTGTTGACCGCGCGAGCCGAGGAAAATCACCGTTGTACAGTTATGAGGCCATTGAAGTCGCCACAGGACTTGCATTCCATCGAGCGCATGTCCCTGCTGAACGGATCAACGACCCGAATCTTCTGGGTAATTTTCTCGCGGATGTTCGCAAACAAATCCTATCGTCCCAACAGAACTCGAGAAGGGAAGCGGTGACCCTGCTTGGATTTGCAGCAGACAGAGACACACCACAGCAAAGAGCCGTTGAAAAACTCTTCAAAGCAAGGGTGCAATTTGAAGTGGACTCGACTCCCGGAATGATTTCTCTCACGAGACGGCAAACATCACGGATCATCGAAGAGCAGGCGATGAATGGGACAAACTCGATATGGGCGGCATCCCATCTTGTGGAAGGCGGCCTGGTTCCTCTGCCGGATGGCAGGGTGAAGGTAACACTCCGACTCGAAACCATTCGTGCAGGAAAGACTGCCGTAAGGGATGCAAGCGCCGAAGGGAACCTGTCGGATCTAGCAGCGCTGGTCAGCCAAGCTTGGCATGGATTGATTGAAAGCGGTGGCAACCGGCCTGCATCGGGAACACACGTTTCGACAAGCCCTGACGAATCCGCCTCACGGAGGGAACGAGAACGGATGATTGAGGAAATCCGTTGGATGTATGCGACAGAAGTGCCGCCATCGCTGGTCGAGCCTTACGTCGTTGCCGCGATGGCACTTGGCTTGAGCGAGGATGTGGGATGCACGCTTTACCTTGATTGCTTGTATCGGAAAATAAAGGCGCGCCAGGAAAGTAGTGCTGGTAGCTACGAATTTCACGAAAGTTCCGACTGTCTCGCGCGCGGGCTTGATGATATTAAGGAGCTTCTTGACCAAGCATGCTTTTACAAAACAAGGCATGAATCAGGTTTTCTTCGCAACGACAGCGTCTCGGTAAAGGTCCAGCAGGAGGTTCTAAAATACCTGCTCTTGCTTTGGGATATCCGGACAATGATCTACGAAGATAGCATCAAGGATGATGACAAGAAGTCCTTCAAGGAATTCACCGACAGCCTCGAGAGCGCCACTGCGGATTTTTTCGCAATGGCTCTCAAAATCGAAGGCGGACAACAAAGATTAGAAATTAATAAAATTTTTAAAAGCCAAAGTTTCGAT